>CAZXHW010000125.1:0-12975 GCA_964639915.1 uncultured Heliomicrobium sp. | reverse complement strand
GATCGTGATGGTCGCAGCCTGGTTCGTGTTCGTGGTGTTTTAAGTGGGCGGCGTGATATTCAGAGTGATCATGATGCTCGTGGCTGTACTCCGGCCCGTGTTCGTGATGATCTTCGTGATTGCAGGTGTGGCCGTGCTGGTGCTGGTCGGCGTGTTCGTGGTGATCGTGTTCGCAATCTGAATGATGAACGTGTTCAGAAGTTTTTTGCGTTGGGTCGTGGCTGGCCATGTTTCTGTTCTCCCAAAACGTAGGGCAAGCCGTCAGCCTGCCCTACGTTTTGTTTCAATTATTAATGCCGATGACGTTTGCCGCGGTCGGGCACGATCTGGTTGACCACGCTCTGCAATATAGAGGGCCGCTCTTCTTCCTCATCTTCGTGGTGCTCTTCTTCCGGCAGCGGTTGGGTGTAACGCTGCCCGGCGACTTCCAGCGTAAAGCTTTTGCAGCTTTCCGGCACGGTGAATTCCAGCACCGCGGGCAGCCTAGCTTCATAAACTTTCACGACGCTGCCACGGTCGTCGTAAATCGTGCCTCCGGCGGCGACAGTCATGGTTTCGTCCACCAGCACGGCAACCAATTCAGCCATTTCTTCCATGCGGTCAGCGACGCGATGGCACCACAGATGGCCTACGCCAGGATATTCTTCGTGGCAGATTTCTTCCATCTGCTCTTCGTCCACCTGATCGCCGACGCCAACCAGCACGAAATTCAATCTGGGCAATCGCCCTGCGGCGACCTCCTTGGCAACCTGCGCCGAATACGCTTTGACGTCTTCGGCGTCGTGAAGCTGGCTGTCAGTGATGATGACCGCCAAGCCTCGCCGCGCATTCTTGGTGCTGACTTCGTTGCGGATGTGGGCGATGTAATCGCGCAGCACAGGCAACATCACAGTCCCTTTGCCGTAAAACTTTGGGCCGGGGAATTTGTACGTTTGCGCTTGCGCGCCAGCCAGATCGCCGACGACTTCAATATCCGATCCGCTGCCCGTCGCCCAATACGCCACGCGCAACACGCCGTCGCGATCTTTTGATGCCAGGTATTCCAGCATCCACCGCATTTGCGGTTCGACCTGATTTCGCACCGGCCCCAGTTTGGCCAGCACGCCGCGCGGACCGTATTCATCTTCCATGCTGGCCGAACCATCCATATACAGCGCGACGTCCAGGCCTTCGACAGTTGGATCGTGCAACAGCGTCGCAATCACTTTGCCTTCGCGGTTATGAACGTCGGAAAAAGGTTTAACGATAACTTCGTGTCCCATTGCTAGCCTCTCGGAAAATCAGGGGAAATGGACAGGATTTACAAGATTGAACAAGATTGGGTTCAGGTCAGAGAACAGAGCTTTTATCCTGCTGAATCCTGTAAATCCTGTCTATAGTTTTGTGTTCTGGATCAATGGTGATCTTCGTCTTCGTCCTCTTCGCCGTGGTGCTCGCCTTCTTCCGGCAAAGGCTGCGTGTAGCGCTGACCGTTCACTTCCAGCGTGAAGCTGCGCGCGCCTTCGGGAATCGGAAATTCCAACACGGCGGGCAACCGGCCTTCGTAAATTTTCAAAACATTGCCACGGTCGTCGTAAATCGTTCCGCCAGCGGCAACGGTCATCGTTTCATCCACCAGGACGGCAACCAGTTCGGCAACCTGGCTGATTTCTTCGGCAATGCGGTGACACCACAAATGGCCGATGCCGGGATATTCTTCGTGGCAAATGTCTTCCATCTGCTCTTCGTCCACGGCGTCGCCAACACCAACTAGAATGAAATTCATGCGCGGCAGTTTGCCGTAAGCGATGTCTTGCGCAATTTGGCGGCTGAAGGCTTTGACCTTGTCCGCATCAAAAATGACTCCATCCGTCACGAATACAGCGCAACCTTGTTTGGCTCCCTTGGGCACTTGGGCCCTGATGTATTCGACAAAGTTTTTCATTGCCGGTTTCAGGTACGTGTAGTTGCCAAGCTCACGCGGGCCGGGGAATTGGTAGTTCTGCACATCAGTCCCGCGCAAATCTCCGACGAATTCGATTTCCGCACCGGTTGTTCCGCAAGCCCAATACGCCACGCGCAAAATACCGTTGCGGTCTTTGGTCGCCAGATATTCCAGCATCCATTGAACCTGTGGCTGAACCTGATTAGGCAACATTTCTACGGGACGACCATACCACCAATCCAGCAATCCGCGTGGTTTCGGTTTGGATTCGTATTCTTCTTTCATACTGCCAGAACCATCCATATAAATGGCCATGTCCAGGCCTTCGACCGATGGATCATGCAACAGCACGGCGCGGATGTGGTCGCCTTCGACGTGAAGATCGGAAAATGGTTCAACGGGTCTTTCGTGTGACATAAGCTTACCTGCCTTTCATGGTTATGAGTTTCAAGAGCATCAATCAAAATCTTCCATCCAATCCGGCGGATTGTCTTTCTTTACTGGTTTGGTCGGCGATTTGTGAGAAGCGTTGGTTTCATTTGTATCTTTGCGTATCACAGAAGGAATTGAGTCGGGGGCAAAATCTTTCATCCAGTCCGGAGAATTTGTGTCGTAGGTTGCATTCGACGTTAAATGCGGCTTTGCAGTATTAGAGCCTTGATGGGTAACAAGGAAGTCTTGCACCCAAGTTGGTGGGTCGTCGTTTAGCGAATCAAGTTTTAGCGGGGGCTTCGTCCGAGAATGAACGGGCTGGGGTGGAATCGGTGGGGGATTGGTCGTTCTATGTATGGAAGCAGCAGGCGCTGGTTTGATCTGATTTCGCAACGCCAAAGCCCGCGCTGTTGGCCAGCCGGGCAATGCTTGTAACGTCAGTCTGGCCAATTCGACAAAATCTTCCGGGCGGCCTTCGGGTGGCAGCTTCAGGCTTTCGCTCAGCAACGCGCCGAACACAGTTGCCAGCAATCCAGGTTCTTTACCGTCGCGGTTGGCTTTGCGAACAGCCTTGTCGTCTTTGATTTCGTAGCCTTCGGCTTGAAGCTGTTGTTCAAGCATCGGCCGGCTGGGTACAGGAAGGGTGATTTGATTCAGCGGATGGTTGATCTTTTCTTCCGCTGCATCTTCCTTCAGGGCAGTCAGCGTGTCGTAAATCAACCGGCAGGCAAACAGTTCATTCGTTACGTCCGTGATGGTCAGTTCCGGCGGCAACAGAGGGTACGCGACGACCACACCGCGACCTTGCCGAATTTCTTCTTCTCCATCCGCAGGCAGCGGCAGATGAAAACAGCGCGGTGTGCCTTCGCCGTTCCCCGCAAAGCGAAACGGAAATTCCGCGCCCAGCAGCAAGCCTTCCAGCAAGTCGGCGCGAGTGATGGTTAATTGGCCTTCGATGCCCGCTATCGGCGACGCAGACGGGTACGGTCCGAACAGGGTTCCATACAGGTAAATCAGATCGTTCAATCCCGGCGCTTCGGGCAATTGCTCCATCACCTGCAAATAGAACAGGTAAATTTCTGTGGCTTCGATTTGCCGCTTTCGATACCCGCTCATTTCAAACCACGCCAGTTCCGTTTGGACCTGTGCTGAAAGATTCGCGCGATTGCTGTCGGGCAATGCCTGCAAATTTCCCAAACTGTCTGTGGCGACAATCCATTCCTGACTGGCCGTGTAACTGTTGCTGAGACGAAAGCAATCCACGACATGCGATGGAGATTGCGGCTGGCGAGCAGGATTCGGCTCGCCAGCGCGGCTCAGGAAGTATTTGGGTAACGGTCGTTGCTGCACGAATTTATTTTGCTTTGATCGCTTCGGTCAGGATTCGCCCGATTGAATTGCTGGGAGTTTCCAAGTTCAACAACGAGGCCAGCGTCGGCGCAATGTCTGCCGGGCTGCTAACTCCAGGATATTTTCCTGCCGCAATGCCAGCACCGTAAAAGATTACCGGCACGTGCGAGTCATACTTATAAGGCGAACCGTGCGTGGTCGTGATGCCTTCACCAATGAAAAAGAACGGTTCGGTAATGATAACCAGATTGCCGTTTCGTTTCGGATGAAACCCAAAAGAAACGCTGCGTGCGATCAACGTGTCCGGCATATTGCCAGCCAGGATTTGCGTACGTGTGAAAACGGCATTGATTCCATCGAGTTTCAACACCGCTTGGCTGGCGGCGGCTTCAACGTCAGCGATGTTTAACTTGCGGCGTTCGATCGTGGATTCATCCAGATACACATTTCCATTGACCGTTTGAAATGCTCCGTTGGCAGTTTGAACAATCCATTTATCTTCGCCAAAACGTTGATTCAGCGAATTGGTGATTGCTTCGTTAATCTGCCTTGGTTCGACTTTGCCGCCGTAACCCAACTTCTGCACTTGTTCCGGCACCGGAGCCACACCGTGATCAGCGGTCAGCGCAATGACGAACTGATCCGGGCCAATTTGCTTGTCCAGGTAGCTGAACAATTCCGCCAACGTACGGTCGGTTCGCAGAGTCATGTCTTGAACTTCCTGGCTATACGGCCCCATGGCGTGTCCCAGCAGGTCGTTGGCTGAAAAGCTGATTGTCAGCAAATCGGTTACATCATCAGCGCCAAGCTTCTCGTTTTCGATGGCGGTTTTGGCAAAGTTGGCCAGATGATCGTTGGCAAATGGCGAAGCTTCGAATTGATTGAGAAACTTAGTACCAGGTTTTTCTTCGCCGCCGTTGATTGTGTAAGGAAACTTTGTGCCGTAGGAAGATTTTTCGTATGACGCATCGTCCGGCTCCGAACGCGCATACGCCGATTCGGGCAGCAACCGATCCCACTTTTTGCCGAAATAAGTAAAGCTATGGTGGTCGCGGTTGAAGGCTTTTACCCAATCAGGCAAATCGTTGAAGTAATACGTACTGGAGACAAAATTGCCTGTCGAAAGGTCAAACCAGTAAGCGCCATTCGGTCGTTTGCCAGCGGGCAAAATCGCAGAGCGGTCTTTTAGGGAAACGCCGATCACTTTGGCTTGTCCAGCGGTGGCCAGTTTCATTTCGTCGCCTATGGTTGAACCCAGCAAACGATGCGGCGACATTCCGCTGGCACCATCTCTACCACCCAGCAATTTGGTTTTGTCGTCGTTGACGCTGGTAATGCGGCGACCCGCTGTGCGGTCGTACCATTCGTTACCGATGATTCCAGACATTGATGGTGACGCTCCGCTCATAAAAGTTGCGTGGCCACAAGCTGTGTACGTTGGCACGTGAATGTAGTTGGCGTTGGTGAAAACAGCGCCGCCATTCAGCAATCGCTTGAATCCGCCTTCGCCAAACTGGTCGCTGAAACGATTCAGATAATCCGCGCGAAACTGATCAATGACGATGCCAACCACCAGCCGGACTTTTTTGGGTGAACTGGTCGCGCGGCGTTGTTGGGCTGCCGCAGGCAATATCAGATTGGAAAGTGTCAGAACAAAACAAAACAAAACGGCAAACCGCCGCCGGTTGATAGACATATTTGCTCCCTGAAATTTGAATGAATTTGAAGTGCGTTGATCGTGGGGAAGAATAAGCTTCCGGCTGTGATGGTGACAAGAGTCAGATCATAGGGCAAAATTTCGTTGCTCAATTTTTGTCGTCATCAGTGCGCAACAGTTCGCGCTGTGTTTTAACAACCAATTTACGAACTATCTATCAAAATGAAATTGGCTAGCTATTGTCGGAATTCAGCACGCTTTGTTTTCGGATCAATTCTACTTTCAGTTTTAGCGTTTGCGCTGACTGGCGTGACATCGGTTCATGGCCAGAACACACCCGCAAACGGTTTAACGCCGAAACCTTCTCCCACGCCATCACCATCGCCCGCCGCAAAACCGGCGCAACCCACGGAGCTACAAAAAGCGCTGAATGAGTTTCGCGTGATGATGAATCCGCTCAGCGGCGCGTCGGGCAAAGCCAAATCCACCGGAAAGCAGAACAAACTCAGCGGGCGCATTTACGAAAACCTGCGCAACGATTTGTTTGACGCCGTGCCGCACGAAGTTCGCCAACGCGGCGGAACGAAATCTTTGCTGCGGCGAAATCAGTATGGCTTCAGTGTCAGCGGACCGGTCTGGCTACCGAAAGTTTTTGACGGACGCGGGCGAACGTTCTTTTCCGTCAACTTCGAAGCCACGCGCGAACGCATCGCCCAAAGCGCGCTTTTCACCCTTGCTACGGACAAGCAACGTCTGGGTGATTTTTCTGATCTGGTGGACAGCGCTGGTCAGCCGATTCCGGTTTACGATCCGCTGACTACGCGTCCAAATCCGGCGTACGATCCGACACAGCCGATTTCCGCCGAAAACCTGCAATACCTGCGCGATCAATTCGTGAACAACATCATTCCGGCCAATCGGTTGGAACCAATTTCTAAAAAGGCTCTTGCGCTTTACCCACGGTCAAACATCAACGTCGGGCCATTTTTGCAAAACAATTACTGGGTCAATTCGCCGTTTGAAAACCGCGCCGACGGAGCGATTGCCAAACTTGATCATCGGCTGACCGAAAAGCAGCAACTTGGCTTCAACTTCAATCTGTCACGGGGGCTTCGCAAATCGCCGGAGTATTTTCCAGGTCCAGCCAACGCTGGCGCGCCAAGTTACAGTTACGAAAACGGCGGCCTCAGTTTGCAGGATGTCTTTACGGCTTCGCCGCGCACGGTCTGGACGTTTCGAGCGGCTACGGCTTATGGCGCAACGACTTCGCTGGAGCAGGATGCGGCGCAGGATTATCCACAACAACTGGGATTAAAAGGACTTTTCGCCGGCTACTTTCCTCGTTTCACGTTCGGCAATGGATATCTTTCGATGGGGCCTTCGACGGCTGTGTTTCGGGATCGCAGCTACAACTACAACGGCTCGGTCGCAGTTTCGATCAATCGCAAAGCCCACACCATTCAAATGTCGGCGCTCGCTCGGCGCAGCTACGTTAATTCCCTGAGCCCGTCATTTCCTTCGGGCCTATTTTCTTTCAACAATTCGACGACGGGATTGCCCGGCGTGGCCAATACCGGCAGCGCCTTTGCCAGCTATCTGCTCGGAATGGTTGCCCGTGCTGAAGAGGGGATCAATGTTCATCCGTCGTATTACAGTAAAACCACGTTTGACAGCACATTCAGCGATCAATGGCGTGTGCGACCGGGTTTGAGCTTGTATGGCAGTTTAAGTTTTGAAATGGCTTCGCCACGCATGGAAAAATACGACCGGCAATCCACCGTTTCGCTGGATCACATCAATCCTACCAACGGCAAACCGGGAGCGTTAATTTTTGCGGGACGCGATGGAATCAGCCGAGGCTTGCAACCGGTCACCGCTCGCGTAGAGCCATACGTCAGTCTAAGCGTCAATCCCTGGAATGATCGTCTTACTGTTGTCCGCGCCAGTTACGGTTTGAGTTACGAAGATTACCCGCTGTACGGACGGCACTTCGGCACGCAAGGCTTCAACGCGACGCCGGTTTTTGTTTCGCCGAACGACCAATTGCAGCCAGCGTTTTTGTTGCGCGACGGAATGCCGACGAACTTTCCATTACCGCCGTTTCTTGACCCGACCGCCGTCAATGGTATTGAGCCAGACTTTATTGACCGATCCGGTTTGCTGCCGACAAATCAGCAATGGACGTTTAGTTTGCAACGTGAATTGCCTAGGGCTTTGTCGGTGAATATTGCTTACACCGGCTGGCGCGGCACGCATCAATTGGTAGATGGCTTTGCGAAACTGAATCTGGTTCCGTCGAAAAATCTGAAATACCGCGACCAGCTTTATGACGAAGCCTTTCGCAATTCGCTGCGTCCGTTTCCGCAATATCGCAGCTTCGATATGGGCGGGCTATATCCGCTGGGTGACGTGAAAGGGCATTCAATGTCGGCAACGATTGATCAGCGGCTGACGGCGGGCTTATTTGGACGGTTAAGTTACCGGCTGGCCAAAGTGCTGGACAATTATTCTTCCGGCATTCCGCAAGATCCAGACAATCGTATCCTTGAATGGTCGCTTTCAACAGGAGATACCACACATTCCATTTCCGCCAGTTACACGTATGAACTGCCATTTGGCAAAGGCAAAAAGTTTCTTGCGGAAAATGCTTTTGCGGCACGCACGCTCGGCGGTTGGAGTTTGAGCGGGTTGTCCAGTTGGCACGGAGGTCAACCGTTGATTTTGCGTCCCTTGTTCAATCGAACAGGCGGCGTTGTGAACAATTTGCGCGTTAATGTTGTGCCAGACGTTGACCCGGAAGTCGAAAACCAATCGTCAGAACAATGGTTCAACACGGCGGCCTTTGCGCAGCCGGATGACTTTACGTTAGGCGACGGCCCGCGAACGCATCCGCAGCTTCGGGATCCCGGCGCGCACGTTCATCACCTGTCGCTAACCAAACGCATTGAGCTGAGCGCAGACACATCGCTGGAATTCGTCAGCGAAGCATTTAACTTTCTAAACCACGCCAACCTGAACGATCCCGACACGCGCATCGGCCCGGAATCCAGCCCGAACCTGAACGCCGGAAAAATCATTGGTTCAACAGGCGGGCGCGTGATGCAGTTCGGACTGAGAATCCTGTTTTAACTTTGGAGTGCTACGCTCTATGCGTAGCTTTGGTAGTCGCCTGGCAAGCGGATTTTTCGATTTGCTGTAGGACTTCCAAAGCTACGCCAAAGGCGCAGCACTCCACATCGAGCGCCATCTGATGAAATCATTCGTTGCTTTGATTGTCCTGCCTTTTCTGCTGCAGATTGCTGTAACACCTGTTTATGCTCAAAAGGAAAAAGCTGACAATACGCCAAAAGGCCTGTTGAAAATTCCCGTCTGGGTGGAAGAAGGCGGCGACCAATTCTGGCTGGACGGCAATCGGCAAGCGTTCAAAGTTTTCGTCGAAGAAAAAGAATCGCCCGTCAAAAGTTTCCAGACGCCAAAAAGCTCAACGATTCTTTTGGTGGTTTTCGACACCGTGGCGGATTTAGAGCGTGTGGATCAGGCGCGAAGGGCTTTAGGAGAAGCGATTCAAAAGCTCGGCCAAAATTACTGGATCGGTTTGTTGAAATCCCAGGATGGTTTGTCCGTGCTGCAGGAACCAACTGCCGACCGCGCGTTGATCAACGAAAAAATCCAGGCCGTGCAGGTCAGCGGCAAAGCCGGATTGCTGGACACGCTGGAACAGGTTTCAACGCTTGCCGCCGGAATGATGCAAAAAGCCAACGTGCGCGTCGCCGTGCTGTATGTCACCGACAGCGGCATTGGGAATTATCGAGCCGATTATTTGAACCCGGTGGTGAATTCCAGCGATTCAGGCGACCTAAGCCGTCGCTTTTCCGACCGCGCGGTGCAGGAGCAAACCAGCCGCCAGGCTGATGCGCTGGGCAAATTCACCGCTCCGATATTCATTCTGCATTTGAGCTACCGAACCGATTCGATGAATCTGGCCTATCAAAGCGGACTGGAAAAAATTGCTGCGGCCACAGGCGGGCTGACGCTGTTCAGTCGCACCAGTGACGATATTGCTTCATTACTGAAAACCCTGTTGGCGCGAATTCAATCGTCGTATTTCATTGGCGTGGATCAGCCCACGGCCAAGCGCAACGCCGTCAAGCTACGCGTCGAAGCCAAAAAAGCTGACGGCCAATCTCCCGGAAAAATCACGCACCGCGAACAGGTCAGCTTGCCGAAAAAGTGACGCGATCAAAGCAAACCAGAAATTCTCGGTTGCCGTCCATACCCAAAATCGGTGAATCAATCACGCTGCGCGAACGCAAGCCAATCGAAGCCGCAAACGCGACAATCTCATCCACGACGCGAAGTTGAGCCGCTTCATCGCGGACGATTCCGCCTTTGCCAACTTCTTCGCGCCCGACTTCAAACTGCGGTTTGATCAGTGTGATCACCAAGGCGGATGGTTTCAGCAGGGCAGGCACGACCGATAAAATCTTTGTTAGCGAAATGAACGAAACGTCTCCGACCATCAAATCAAACTGCTCGGCAAAATCTTCCGGCTGCAAATACCGCGCGTTGACGTTTTCGCGGACTTCGACACGTGCATCTTGCCGCAACTTCCAATCAATTTGTCCGTGACCGACATCCACTGCCACGACGCGTGCGGCTCCGCGTTGCAGCAAACAATCCGTGAATCCCCCGGTCGAAGCGCCAATGTCCAGACAAACTTTGCCAGTTGCATCCACGACGAAATGATCCAGCGCCGCCGCCAGCTTAAAACCGCCACGGCTGACAAACGGCATCGTTTCTTTGACTGTCAACGGGGCTTCGACCGCGACCAACTGTCCGGCTTTTTCCAGCCGCTGTTCTTGGCTGAAGACTTGTCCAGCAAGAATTAACGCCTGTGCTTTGGCGCGGGTTTCCACCAGCCCGCGTTCCACCAACAATTTGTCCAACCGCTCTTTGCTTTTCAGCTTCATCGAAAAACCTTTGGCGAAAAATTACCGAATGTGGGAAGCTTTGCCGTCGCTTTCGTCATTTACAAACTCTCAAACCGTAACAGCTTTCCCCAAGGACAATCAGAACCAAGGAACCCATTATGGCCCAAGCCTCCACGCAAGCGTCGCCATCCCCACAACCAAGATTATTTATTCACCAATCTGCGCCACAAGGCAATCTAAGCTCGTTTGCCGAAGATGTTCGCGCCGGGTTGACTGCGCAGCCTAAAATCCTGCCGCCGAAATATTTTTACGATGCCCTAGGGTCGCAGCTTTTTGAAGTGATCTGTCTGCTGCCGGAATACTATCTGACGCGCGCCGAAACAGAGATTTTCGAGCGGTACGCCGCTGAGATCGTTTTACAACTGCCTTCGCCTATCAGCGTTGTCGAACTGGGAAGCGGCAGTTCGATCAAAACACGATTGCTGATTGAAGCCATCCTTGCCCGTCAAGCCGAACTGCATTACCAGCCGATGGACATTTCCGCTTCGATCCTGGAACTGAGCGCCGAAGCGTTACTCGGCAATTTCGACCGGCTGCGAATCACAGGCCACGTCGGCGATTACACGCGCGGCTTTGAAACAATTGAGCGAACGGAAGGCGAACGGTTGTTGGCATTGTTTTTAGGCTCAAACATCGGCAATTACACGCTTGCCGAAGGCCGCGAATTGCTGAGAACAATTCGTAGAGCTTTGAAGCCTGGCGACGGATTGCTGCTTGGCGCAGATTTGAAAAAGTCGGTTGATGTGCTGATCCCGGCTTATGCCGATGCTTTAGGCGTGACGGCTGCCTTCAACCTGAACCTGCTGATTCGCATCAACCGAGAGCTTGACGCCGATTTCGACTTAGCAAAATTCCAACACCAGGCGCGTTACAACGAAGACCGTGGCCGCGTGGAGGCCCACTTGGTCAGCCGCGTAAATCAAACGGTCAACCTCCGCGCGCTGGATTTGCAGATTGAATTCCAGCCCGGCGAGACCATCCACACCGAAAACTCATACAAATACGACTTGCCGCAGCTTGCTGCTTTGGCCGAAGAAACGGGATTCAAACCAGCGAAAACCTGGTTTGATGGAGAGAAGCGATTCAGTTGCAATTTTTGGCTAGCAGCTTGAGCGCCCCAACAACTTACTTCTGTTCATTCAGGCTCTTGTTGTAGCTGAAATAGCTGATGCTGATTTCGCCTACCGGAATCTTCTCCAAAGCTTCGCGTGTCGGGCTGTCCAGGTACATCAGCAAGTATTGCGAGATGTGCGGCTCGGCGATGCCTTTTTGCTCTTTCAGGTAGGTCAGAAAGTCGTCTTTGAACCAGTCGAAGATTTTTGAGAGTTGCAGTTTCCTGGTCGTCGGATCGAATTTCACATTGCGCGGATCGTTGATGAAGCGTTTGGCCGATTGATTCAGCACGTCCCAGGTTTTGCCTTGGGGAATTGCGCCTTGCCACAGCGGCGGGCAGCTTGTTGCGGCGCAGTTGATGTAAAAATGAATGCGCGGCTCTTTGTAGCGTTTGCGAATGATCTTGTGCTCCAAGTCTTCCAAGCCCAGAGCCTTCCCGCCGAGCTTGATGTCGCGATTGCGGAACAGACCGACAAAATTCCACAGGGAGCTTTTGCTGGGATATTCAGCCGCCGCGATGTACAAAACCCAGGCGTTGTAAGCCGTCATCCAGTAACGCAACTGCTCGCCTCCGTCGGAAAAAAGCTGGGAATGGCTTTCGGGGCTGACGGCGGAAATTTGATCAATGAAAGTCTTCAGCGCGGGAAGCTCCGATTTCAATCCGCTGTAATTTACCAGCCCTTGGGCGTTGACGTATTTGCGTGTCAGCCGGTCGTATTCCGAATAATCAATTTGCTGCGCCGAAGCACTGACAACCATCAGCCACAACAGCGCGATCACGCCAAAAAGAATTTTGCTTGCGTTCATCTTCAAACTCCTCCGGTTGATTCGATGCGGGGCGCAGTGTAGCCGTCCGCTTCGCCGCTTCACTG
The DNA here is from genome assembly GCA_964639915.1 of uncultured Heliomicrobium sp. Lineage (GTDB taxonomy): Bacteria > Acidobacteriota > Blastocatellia > RBC074 > RBC074 > RBC074. Next base: position 636 of record CAZXHW010000125.1, on the reverse strand, counting down.
TAAGGCAAGCCACGTTGCGCAAGAAATGTCTTACGCCACGTGCAGGTGATCCACTCTCTGAATTTAGCCACAGAGCACTCCGAGAACACTGAGAAAGGCGGATTGCTATGTCCCAAGCGATCTCTGTGCCCTCTGTGGCTGAAAATGAATTAGCATTGCGCCGGATGACTTCGGCGAACTCTTGCGGCAGAATGCGCGCCATCGCAGTTAGAAACCCGTCACAACAAAATCCACGGAGGCTTTTCGATGAACCGAAGAGTGAAATTTAGTTGTTTGCTGATCCTGGTCGGCTGTTTTGGTTTTCAGCCGAATGCGGAAGCGCAAAAGAAATCCGCTGCTGCGTCGGTGAAAAAGCCAGCGAAAGGAATTGACGATGCTGCGCTGAAAAAAGCTGATGCTCGGACAGGCGACTGGATCACGCACGGACGCGATTACGCCGAAACCCGGTTCAGCCCTTTGACGCAAATCAGCGATGCCAACATAAAAGATTTGGGCCTGGCGTGGTCATTTGACACCCAAACGACTCGTGGTTTGGAAGCGACTCCGATCGTTGTGGATGGCGTGATGTATACGACCGGCAGTTGGAGCATCGTTTTCGCCATTGATGCGCGGACAGGCAAACAGCTTTGGAAATGG
>CAZXHW010000124.1:0-12980 GCA_964639915.1 uncultured Heliomicrobium sp. | reverse complement strand
GCACCCGCTCGACGTCGGGCAGTTGTTCCAGCGCCGCCACCAGCCGATGCAACTTCCAGCAGAATTTGCGGCTTCGGATAAACGTTCGGCTTTTCCCTGCTGGCTTGAACGTTCCACAACGGAACCTGCCAGCCTTCATTGGGAATATCGCTTCCCCAATCGCTGTCCACGTTGATGACGCGGCTTTTGAATTCGTCGCCAGTGACGAAACCGCGCGAAATGGCTTCAGCTTCGAATTCGGGATATTTGCGAACGGGTTGCAGCAGTTCGACAAATTCGCGCACTTTTCGCAGCAGCGGACGTCCCAGGTGATGTTCCTGTTTGTCTTTGAATTGTTCGGTAGGCGCAACGGTTCGTTCATAGATAATGACGTGCTTGGCCAGATTCCAGAACGCGCCGATGCGGCCAATTCGTTCGATGCTGTAAAAGTACGTCCGCCCCATCGCCACGTTGGCGTAAATGGTGGTCAGCCCGCCGTTAAACACCGCCTTCTGATTCCCCCATCCGCCCAGCGAGGAAAAGAACGGATTGGCCAGTTGGCTGCCATCAAAGGATTTCGGCTCGCTGAGCAATTGGTCGTAAATGTTGGCTGATTCGAATCCCCAGGTGACACCGCCCGCCAGCCCATCCAGCGGCGATTCTAATCGGCGAGGATCGCTATCCGGAACCAACTTGGTCGAAATTGGATACCGTAGCTTCGCAGTCTTCCTCAATTCGTAATTCACGCCCTCCGTGACAATCAGATTCGCGGGTTGATTGGCATCGTAAGCTTCCAACACGGACAGGCGGGACAAATAGCGGCTGTAAAGTTCCGCCCAGGCGCTGCGAAACGCCTTGTAAACCTCCAACTGCCGACCGGAGGCAGAGGTTTTCCATTTCAAATCGCGGCTTAATCTTCCCGGAATCTGGCCAAGTTTTGAATCGAGTTCCGCCAACCGCAAAAATGGATACGTGACTTGGCAGGTCAGGCCGTAAAACAATTCGAAGCGCGCGTTCCCGATGCTAGCGCCGGGTGCGCGTTGTCCCGGAAAGCCCAAAATGCGCCGCAAATTCCAGGGCGCTTCGGCAAATCGCTGCTTGAAAGGCGATGGTTTCAGATTGAGTTTGGCCAGGGGCGAGAAACGAAAATCTATCGGCGCATATAGGGGCACATCTTCGTGCTTGCCAGTCAGTTGCCATTTTTCCATCGCTTCGCCAATACCCTGCGGCGGCAGAAACAAGTTGAATCCTTCGCTGCTGCCAATCAGTTCCCAACTCGCGCCAGCATCGGCCGTGGCAGACCAATTGCCGATTTCGCGTATGCCTTCCTGCGAGTCTCCGACAAACGGCGGAGCTTCGACCAAAGCAATCAAAAACGGCTGCGTATCCAGGGAAATCAACCTTTGCTTGCCGCGCAACTGACTGGAGCCTGATCCATATTCCAGCAATCGCATGGAAAGGGTCTGTGATTGCTCCGCTTCAGTTCGCTCCTCGAAATCCAGCATGAATTGTGGAAGCCGTGTTTGATTCAGGGCAGATTGTTCCGTGGAACTTTTCAGCAACGCATTGGCCAGTTGGGTGGGAAACGGGATCAGCAATGGACGGCGGCGGCGAAATTGCCGCTCCAAGCCGGCTTCAAATTCTTCTTCTGCCGTCAGCGTGATGGTGTCGCAAGAACCTTGTACATCGGCGGAAACGAATTCTTCGCCGGGCAAATCATCTTGTCCGCCGGGAACCAGATCGAACAGCGCCAAACGACCTTTGATGTTCACGGTCAAGATTTCCGCGGAATACAAATCTCCCAAAGCGGCTTTGCGGAAACAGACTCGCAGCAGCGAATCCGCCGCAAGCTGCAAATCGGCGACGCGCGCTTGTTTGGCGGGGCGTTCAGGAAACACCAAATCCAACGCCCCAACCCGTGAAATTTGCTCGTCGGTTTTTCCCGGCAAATGCTCAGTTTGGAAAGAAAACGGCAGCGATTCTTTTTCGATGAGCAGTTCATCGGGCTTGCCGTTTTTGAATTGCGCGCTGCTGACCCGGTACGTCAGTCGCAAGGGTTCGCCAACTTGTGACAAAAAACCTGGCAAAACGGCTTTGGCGGCGAATTCCATCAGGTTGGGATAAAGAGAGCGTACCCTGAGGCCGATTCCCCCGGCTCTGAATTTGTCACTGTGCAAATCGAACTTGTTGTCATCAAAGAACACATCGCGGGACCCGTCGGTCATTTTTGCCATCAAGGTCCAGCGGGGTGCGACTAGGGGCGGCTCCGGTGGGGTTCCGTCCGGCAGATTTTCCCGATCTGCCCTGGGAGGGTCTTGCAGCAAATCTTCTCCGGCGGTGAATGCCCAAATCGGCATGAAGGAAACCGGGCGACCATCCTGAATCATGTGCAACGCATGCAGATAAGGCCGCGCGATGGCGTTGTTCCAAAGCTGAAGCACACTGGTATGCGGAATGCCGTCAAGCTGCACAACCCATTGGCCGAGCGGAAGTTGATCGTACTGTGTTGTATTGCGATTGCGGGGTTGGCGCTGAATGATGGTTAGTTTGGCTTGGTCCTTGTCATGCAGGTTGAGCGCTTCCACTTGTTTTTTACAGATACTCAGGCACGCGTCTTCCTGCCATTCGTTTTCAAGGTTGCAGCGGCTGACGCGCACATCAGGCGCTGGCGAAAGCAATCTGTGGTCACTCCTCTGAATGGACATTCTTCGGCTAAACACCAGATGGATCGGTTCGGTCGTGCTGGGCAAACCGGATTGGTCAAGGCAGGCAAACGTAACTTGAAGTTTAGCTCGCGGGTCTTGCAGATCGTCATTCGGCGGTTCCGGCGGAGCGTCCGGCCTCACCCCCCATCGCATTGCCAAATCCGGAGCACCGCCAATTCGTCCGATGAACAGCGATTCGTTTCTCAGCGCCTCAATCGGTTGATCTTTAATCGGCTTCTCTTTAATCGTTGTCAATTCTCCGACGACTTCCGGTGAATCTGGCAACAACGCAGGGCCGACCATTTTCAAGGAATCAAAGACGACCTGTCCGCCTGTTTTGATCTTCAGCTTGCATTCAAAGCGTAACACCGGCTTAGCTTCAAATTTGCGAAGCAAACAACGCATCAGGCAATTGAGTCGAATCTCTTTGCGATTGCTGCTGACTATCACCTGGTCACTGCCATCTTCGTTTTGTGGAAGCACATCCAGGATCAGCAACGGCTTGCCGGATGTGTTCACGTCAAAAAGCACAATGCGGTCAAATCCAACCAAAGGCGCATTTGCAGGGCTTTCCTGCGCCTGATTGCTAATCAGATTCAATTCAAGTCTCAGTTCCAATGCTCCGGAAGATGACTGTCGGTAAGCGCGTAGGATCGTTGGCATAAATCTAACTCCTGGCCGCTAGGCTGTTAAATGGCGATTCTGAATTACGAGCTATGACCCCGCGGTCAACGGAAAACAGCTATTAGCCGAAGCAATCATGAAGATTGCTCGCTTCCTAAAAACGAATGCTTGATGTTTGGTTAGAGGGCTGCTGCATTTCAACCAGGCGGAGGACAAATCACTGAGAACCGGCTGATCCAGAACTCACTTCCCACCTAATCTTGGCAATTCACCAGGCTGAAGCAACGGCGCGCACTTTACGCCCGGCAACTTCTGACTGTCAATCTTTTCCTTGGTGAGGGGTAAATTTCCCAAAAAATTGTGAACAAAATCGTGAATGATGAAGCGATCTCAGGCATGAAATAAAGATGGCGCGCTTAATTTTCGGCTTTGGAAAGCGACCAAACCATGCGGTTTATAGCACTCACTCCTTCGTCAAGTCGGCAAGCGTTGCTGAAGCTGCGCGCTGCAAATCGGCAGGAGCCAAAATCATTTGCAGTCCTCTTTGCCCGGCGCTGACGCTGATGCGTTCATGGTCAGGCGCGGTTTGATCCAGATAAAAGGGAAATTTCTTTTTCGTTCCTAGCGGAGAAACGCCGCCGCGAATGTACCCAGTCAGGGCTTGAATTTCTTTGACGGCGACCAGTTCAACCTTTTTGTTGCCCGTCGCCGAAGCAAACTTTTTCAGGTCAAGTTCCCCGTTGCCGGGAATGCACGCCATCACAACGCCGGTTTTGTCGCCGCGCGCGACCAGGGTTTTGAAAGTCGCTTCGGGCGGCATGTTCACTTTCCGCGCGACCGTGATCGCATCCAGCTCGTCTTCATTAACTTCATATTCGCGCAACTCGTACGCGATTTTCAGTTGATCCAACATTCTTGCAGCAATGGTTTTCATATCGGATATTCTTTTTCTTTTATAGTGCTCGAAGCCAGATTCGGTTAATAAGCCATCTTGTCTTCGCAGGCAAGATGCCAGGAGAAATTGACAGAACCGCTGATCATCAGGATACTGCGCACCTATGAATCTACCTCGATTCAAATTCAATCAAAATTCAACGTCTGCCAATCCCGTTATATCGGAGCTTGGACCACTGGAACGCGACGTGATGAAGTTTGTCTGGCAACGCTACGAACTTCGCCAGGAAATGGGCGAGGAAGTCAGCGTGCGAGACGTCTATAAAGCGTTCGAAGGGCGGCTGGCATACACGACATTGATGACCACGCTGGATCGTCTGTATAAAAAAGGCTTGTTGAGTCGTCGCAAAGACAAGAGGGCTTTTATTTACAGGCCGAGCCTATCGCCTCAAGAGCTTGAACGTAGCGTCGCGCGCGGTGTGATTGATGCACTGCTCGGTCGCGGAGAACACGGCGTCGAACCTGTCCTGGCTTGCATTGTAGATGCAGTCAGCGACCGCGATCGCGAATTGCTGGATGATCTCGATCGGTTAATTCAGGAAAAACGCTCAAACTTAAGCGATAAGGAGTGACAGCAATGTACGAATGGCTGGGAATTTGTCTGGCGTTGACGGCCTTGCTGACTTTGAACGCCGCAGTCTCCTTGCTGGCCGCGACATTCTGGCGGTTATTGCAATCAAAAGCACGACACTGGCCAGGTCATACCCAGGCGCAATGGCTTTTCGCCTTGCGTGTAATTCCAGGGCTAACCGCCTTGGTTTGCGTTTTGGCGTTGCTGGTTCCGGCCTATATCGCCCATGAGCCCCGCCATAAAGTGGAAGAAGTCACCTTAAAAATGGCTGTATTGGCGGCGATTTCCGCTGCTGGTCTACTCCTGGCCATCTGGCGTGGCCTCGCCGCCTGGAGAGTTACTCGCAAACTCATCAAAAATTGGATCGCCAATTCTGAGCCCCTTTCGCCAGAAGAACCGATTGCAGGCATTTCGGTTCCTATCCCGGCTTACCGGCTCTACCATCCTTTTCCCGTTATTGCCGTCGTTGGCACATTTTGGCCGAAACTTTTCATTGCAGACCACTTGTTTGAATCTTTAACTTCAGAAGAATTGAGCGCAGCCATCGCTCACGAATGCGGCCATCTGACAGCACGCGACAATTTGAAACGCTCACTTCTTAGAATTTGCAGGGACATGTTGACGATTGTGCCCTGCGGCCGTTTGTTGGACCGCAAATGGGCTGAAGCTTCGGAAGCGGCGGCGGATGAATTTGCAGCCCAGCAAGGCCAAGGACCAGCTTTAGATTTGGCATCAGCGTTGGTCAAAATTGCCCGCATGGTTCCCGCCGGACTTCGGCCAGTGATGCCTGTTCAAACGATGGGAGCGTTACTAATCGGCGACAATTCCGGCGGCATTGCCGACAGAGTGTTGCGGCTGACGAAACTGGCTTCAAAAACGGGTTCTCGGGTTGATTCAAGCCGGATGATGGCGTCAGCAATCCCAACCTCTCTGTGGTTGTCTTTTGGCACGTTATTGGTCGCGGTTGCCGTCACCGCCACGTCTTCACTTGCCACCATCCATGCGCTGATCGAAGTCATCGTTTCAATTTTGCAATAGCTTTCACAGCTCAACTTTCTACGCACTCTGGTAGTAGTCTCCCTCCCTGACTAACATCATTTACGGGCTCTGGTAGTAGTTCCCTTACCTTACTAGCATCATTAACTTAAAGACTGACGTTCATGAAAATCAAAAGTCCCAAGGCTAGCTCGGTCGTAAAGACAAACAGGATTTTTGCGGGAGCGCTGCTTTCGCTGTGCGCAATCCTTTCGTGCAAACCTTCTTCCGCAACAACTGATAAAAAAGGGCTTGATTCGTTGCTTTCCGAAAGTAACTACGTTCGGATTCCGTTGGGGAATTTTCTGATGGGTCTGCCGGATGCAATGCCCGGTGCCAAATTAGAAGACCGCGAACGCCCGCAACATCGAGTATTGATTTCACGTCCTTTTGAAATTGGCAAATACGAAGTGACACAAGCCCAGTGGGAAGCCGTAATGGGCAGTAATCCTAGTGCATTCAAAGGCTTGGAGCTTCCCGTAACCAATATCTCCTGGAACGATACGCAGGAATTTCTCAAAACGCTGCAAACTCACGACACGCATTACGTTTACCGGCTACCGACCGAAGCCGAATGGGAATACGCCTGTCGCGCCGGAAGCACAGGCAACTTTGCGGGCGAAGATTTCCTGACAGAAAAAAAGGATGACCCGCAAACCGGCAAGTCTAAAAAACCCAGGAAAGAGTCCGTAGCCAGTTCGCTCAATCCGGCGTTGAACAAGCAAAACACGGACGATCTGGAAAAGGCTCTCAGGCAACTTGCCTGGTACTCCATCACAGCGCTGAATCGTCCGCACGCCGCAGGCAAATTGAAGGCAAATGCCTGGGGACTTTACGACATGCATGGAAATGTTTGGGAATGGTGTCAGGATTGGTACGAAGAAAAATATTACAAGAATAGCCCGGCTGAAGACCCTCAAGGACCGCCCAAAGGCGCGGCCAAAGTCACACGCGGCGGCAGTTGGCAAGCTCCAGCATATTTATGCCGTGCTTCCGTGCGCGGTTACGATCCACCCAACGAACGAAACACTGTCATCGGGTTCCGGCTCGTTAGAGTCAAAAAAGGCCCCGAATAAACCAACCACAATAGGAGTAGCTCACAATGAGACCTCATACGAAAGGACAGCAGATAGTTTGGCTGTCCTGTTTTTTTGCTCTTACGCTTTTCGCAACCATCGTGGCCACAGCACAATCCGGTCATGAATTAACTGGCACGGTCAAAGACAATTCAGGAGCCGCCGTCGAGCAAGCCTTAATAAGCTTGTTGAATTCCAGACAATCGGCTGTGGCTTCTACGCATACCGATGCCCAAGGAAGATTCACATTTCAAGGCGTGCAAGCCGGAAGCTATGAAATTCTGGTTACCGGCAAAGGTTTTGAACGGCGCAGCCGCGCCGTTTCATTGCCCCGGGACGCTTCTTCACCAGTCGAAATCAAACTCGGAGTGGCTTCGCTGACAGCCGAAGTGACCGTTACCGCAGAAGTTGGCGTCGTTCAGTCCTTGGACGAAACCACGCAACAGGTCAATGTCATTGACGAAGAAAAGATTCAACTACGCGCAGCTTCAGTGCTGGCACAGATCGGGCAGGAAGAACCCGGCTTGCAACTGCAACGCACCAGCCCTTCAATCGGCGCGATCTTTGTGCGCGGTGTGACCGGAGCCAAAGTCTCCAACTACATTGACGGCATACGCTTTTCCAATTCGGCGGCGCGCGGCGGCATCAACACCTTCTTCAATACAAACGATGCCAGCAATCTGCGCGCAGTTGAAGTCATTCGCGGCCCGAATAGCGCACAATTTGGCAGCGATTCCATCGGCGGCAGCGTCAACCTGATCTCACGTCCGGCGCTTTACAGCGACGGAGGGCTGGATGTTCACGGGCGCATTTCCACGCATTACAACAGCGCGGATCATGGTTTCGGAGGCAGTTCGCTGGTCACCTTTGGCGGCAAAGACTTGTCTGTGCTGCTGAACCTCAGCGGTCATCGCAGCAATACACTGCGTCCGGGCGGAGGCTTCGACACGCACGCGGCTGTCAATCGCTTTTTGGGTTTGCGCTCGGACGTGCTGGATGGCGAACGCTCAACCGACACGGCGTTCACGCAATATGGCGGATTGTTCAAAATGAACTACCGCCTGACGCCGAAAGATCAGCTTTCCTTTCATTACCAGCGTGCGCAGATTGATGGCGGCAAACGCTTTGACCAGACGCTGGGTGGCGACGGCAATCTGATTGCCGACCTGCGCAATTTCATGCTGGATTTCTTTTATGGCCGGTATGAACGGTTCGGCGCTGGTCCCTTCGACACCTTGTCGGTTTCGTACTCTTACAACGCCCAGCGCGAAGAGCGCGTGAATCAGGGCGGAAATGGAAACCCGACTGGCGCAATCACTTTCCAGCCCGAACGCACTGTCGTCCACGGAACGCAGTTGCAACTGAACAAACAATGGGGCGAACACAACAATCTGGTGATCGGCGGAGATTTCTACTACGACCGAGTTCGCACCGATTCTTATTCGCTCAACCCAGTGAATGGTGTTGCCACTGTTGCGCGAGGTCGTGTACCCGACAAGGCGCGCTATTACAACGGCGGCGTTTACGTTCAGGATGTCTGGACAGTCGTTCCCAAACGGTTTCGACTGGTTGGCGCGCTGCGATATGGCGGCGTGGATTACAAATCGCGCGCAGCGTATTCACCGTTGGTCGGTGGCGCACCTCTATGGCCAAATGATGAACTTTCAGTTGATGCGCTGACGCCGCGCTTCGGCGCTGTGGTGACGTTGGTCGAAGGGCTGAACATTTCGGCTCAGGTCAGCCGAGGCTTCCGTGCGCCGCACATTACCGACCTGGCTACAGTTGGACTCACTGGCAATGGATTCGAAGCCAATGCCACTGATTTGGCAGGCCGTGGCGCAACGATTGGTTCAACTGCGGGAGCCGGTGCCGTTTCAACCGGCATTCCCGTCGAAAAACTGAGACCTGAAACTAGTTGGACGTATGAAGGCGGCATCCACCTGCATCGCAGCCGCGTTGACATTGACGTGAACGGTTTCGTCAATGACATCTACGACAACATCGTGCTGCAATCGTTGATTTTGCCAGCAGGAGCCGTCGGCACATTGATCGGCGATCAACGCATCAGTTCACAAAATGCCGCTGGCGTAGTTTTCGTCCCGGCTTCGACTAACCCGGTACTGGTTCGCTCCAGCTTCGGCGATTCGCGAATCTACGGCATTGAACAAAAGTTTGATCTTCGTATTTCGAACAGTTGGACCTTGGGCCAGAACTTCACGTACCTGCACGCTGAAGACAAACGCACCAAACTGCCGCCGACCATCGAAGGTGGAACGCCTGCTCCGCAAGGTTACTTGCGCGTCCGGTATGAACCGGTGGGTAAGCGCTTCTGGGTCGAGCCGTACTTGTACGGCGCTCGCAAACAGGATCGTCTTTCCACATTGGACTTGGATGATCGGCGCACAGGCGCTTCTCGCGCACGCGGAGCGATTGCCAACTTTTTCGGGCGTGGCGCATTCGCGCGCGGTCTGATCGCGGCTGGCACGGACAACCGATTCGGCACCGCTGACGACATCCTGAAGCCAACCGGCGAAACGCTGGCGCAAGTCCAAAACCGCGTTTTGGGAACCGCCGCCAGCGCTCCGCTTTACACCTACATCCCCGGATTTTTAACAGGTGGAATTCGCGGAGGATTCCGCGTTGGAGAAGCCCACGAAGTCATTCTAGACTTCTCGAACCTGAACGATAAAAACTATCGCGGGATCAGTTGGGGAACCGACGCGCCAGGTCGAAGCTTTGGCTTCCGTTACAACTATCGGTTCTAGATTAGCAGCAAAACTTTTAGACAGGATAAACACGATTGAGCAGGATTGGCTGTAAGCTGTTAACAGTCAAAGCTTTATCCTGCAAAATCCTGTTTATCCTGTCTAAATTTTGCTCTCAACTCACAAGCGGCTCAATCACATTGCCGCCGAAGTCCGTCAGACGCTCAAAACGGCCATTGCTCAGATAAGTCAGCTTCATCTGATCCAGGCCTAACAAGTGCAGAATCGAGGCGTGAATGTCGCGCGGATGATAACGATCCCCGACGGTTTTGAATCCGATCTCGTCTGTCTGGCCGATAACCTGTCCGCCTTTGACGCCGCCTCCGGCCATCCACATCGAAAAGGCTGTCGGGTTGTGATCACGACCTTTGCCATTTTCCGAAACCGGAGTTCGGCCAAATTCTGTTCCCCAGACAACCAGCGTCGAATCCAGCAAGCCGCGGCCTTTCAAATCTTTCAACAAAGCGGCAACCGGCTGATCCGTCCAGCGGCACATCTGTTCGTGATTGGTTTTGATGTTATCGTGCGCATCCCACTGAACACTAACTGGTCCTCCGCCGGAATAAAGTTGCACGAATCGCACGCCCCGCTCGACCAGCCGCCGTGCGAGTAAACACCGAGTCCCAAATTCAGCAGTTTGGGGATCGTCGAAACCGTACAGCTTCTTCGTTTCTTTACTCTCTTTTGCCAGGTCAACTGCTTCGGGGGCGTGCTGCTGCATGCGATACGCCAGTTCGTAAGATGAAATGCGTGCCGCAAGCTCGGTGTCTTTTTCGCTGAGCGACATCTCGTTCATTCGCCGCATATAGCTGAGCATGTTGCGTTGCTGATCGCGGCTGATTTCCGGCTTTGGCTGCAAATGCAAAATTGGTGTCGAACCATTCCGCAAGACGGTTCCTTGATGAATTGCTGGCAAATATCCAGCGTCCCACATCGGAGCGCCGCCTTCCGGCAATCCTTCCGGCTGCGTCATCACGCAATACGCCGGAAGGTTTTCGCTTTCACTGCCAAGCCCGTAGGTTACCCAGCTACCCAGACTTGGATGCCCCGCTAGTACGCGACCATTGATCATTTGGTACATCGCCGGAGCGTGGACAAAACTTTCTGTGTAACACGACCGAATGACCGCGATGTCATCAATGCACGTTGCCGTGTGGGGCAACAAATCGGAGACTTCAATTCCCGACTGGCCGTACTTTTTGAACTTCCAGGCACTGCCCATCAACGGAGTCCCAGTTTTGACAAACTGGCTTTTGACTTCGCCGAAACTGGCGGGCATTTGCTGGCCGTGCATTTTGTCCAGCACGGGCTTTGGATCGAAGGTTTCCATCTGGCTGGGGCCGCCAACCATAAACAGAAAAATGACAGCTTTGGCTTTGGGCGCAAAGTGCGGCGGTTTTGGAGCCAACGGATTGACCAGTTTTTTGCCCGGCTGAGCTTTGCCACTGGCCATCGCTTCGCGCTCCATCAGGTAAGCCAGCGCCAGCGCGCCAAATCCATTGCCCGCCCGAAATAGAAAGTCTCGCCTGGAATTAGCCTGCGGAATGTCTGTTTGAATGTTTTTCATAGCGATTATTCCAAATCGAATTCAGCGACTACAGGTATGTGGTCCGACGGTTGAGTCAGCGAGCGTGGAGCTTTATCTACCCAAACCGCGGTGCAAAGCTCCGCCAGCGATTCCGTCGCCCAAAGGTGATCTATTCTCAAGCCTTTATTTTTGGGAAAAGCGCCGCCGCGATAATCCCACCAGGTGTAAACGCCATCGTCGTCATGTTGCTGGCGGAAGACATCCACCAGCCCCCAGTTCTCTATTTCCTGCAAAGCGGCGCGCTCGGCATCGCTGCAAAGAATCTGACCGGCCCACAATTTCGGATCGTGAACGTCGCGGTCTTCGGGAGCAATATTGAAATCTCCGCAAAGCACCAACTGCTGATTCACGTCGCAGCATTCATCTAAAAACTTGCGCAATTTGCCAAGCCAATCCAGTTTGTACGCGTATTTTTCCGAACCGACTTCCGAACCATTCGGAATGTAAACATTGACGATTTTGACGCCGTTGATGGTCGCAGCCAGCAATCTTCGCTGGGCGTCTTCAGCGTCGCCGAGAAAGCCTTTCTGCACATCTGTGGCTTCCACCAGCGAAAGTGTCGCGACTCCATTGTACGTTTGCTGGCCGAAGGTTTGGACGTGATACCCCAGTTCCCGAAACGCATCTGCCGGAAACTTTTCGTCTTTGCACTTAATCTCTTGCAGGCAAAGCGCATCTGGGCGATTGCTTTTCAGCCAGTCCAATACGTGCTGTTGCCGCACGCCGATCGAATTGATGTTCCAGGTTGCGATTTTCATGATGCGCGAACTTTACCCAATCCGTCGCCCGTCGAAAAGTCGCAACTGAAATTGTTTGCGGCGTTCTGTACCCGGCGTGTTTCGCATTAGTTCACCGCCAGCAAAGATGTATAATCCTTTTACCCTGTAAAACAAATCACGCCGGACTCGACCGGCCAATGTTTCGGAGAAAGAGTTATGTTAATCGGTAAATCACTGCGACTTTCGGTTCGGTTGGCAACAGCACTCCTGCTGGGTGCGGCTTTGAGTTTTTACATCGTTCACCGGACAAGCGCGCAAGACCCGCCACAGCCCCCGAAACCCAAGCCTACGCCGACGCCCAAAGACCAGAAAGATCGCAAAGGGACGCAACGCGCGGGTGCGCAAGCCGATCAACAGTCGCTGGATCCCGAAGCAACGCTCCGCCTTGACACCGAAGAAGTGGTGCTCGACGTTTCCGTGATTGACCAAAGCAATACGCCCGTTTACGACTTGAAGCAGGAAGATTTCACTGTTTACGAAGACAAGGTGAAACAGGAAATCGCCAGCGTCAGGCGCGAAGAAGTCCCGGTCAGTTTCGGCATGGTCATTGACACTTCCGGCAGTATGCGCGCCAGATTGCAACAGGTGATTGATTCCGGAAATCAACTGGTCAAACAGATGCGCGAAAATGACGAAGCCTTTGTCGCATCGTTTAAGACCGAGCCGGAGCTGATCCAGGAATTCACGCACGATCGCCGCGACCTGGAAGATGCGCTCAACGAGCTTTATAGCAGCGGCGGCACAGCGTTGCTCGATGCCATCGTTGCCACTTCTGATTACGCGCAGCAAAAAGCTAAACAACGCCGCAAAGCATTGATCATCATTTCCGACGGGTTAGAAAAAAACAGCGGCGTCAAAGAAAAAGAAGTCATCGAAGCGGTCAAGGAAAACGAAGTTCAGCTTT
>CAZXHW010000123.1:0-12996 GCA_964639915.1 uncultured Heliomicrobium sp. | reverse complement strand
TCCAGCCTGGCAGGAACTTCAACCGCTATTACACGGTAGGGTTTGGAGTGGACGGGGCCTTCAAGTTATACGCATCCACCACCACGGACTTGGTGTTGGATGTATCGGGGTACTTCGCGCCGTAAGCCGGTTGAAGAATCCGATTTAAGAGGCAAGGGGCGTGAAATTGCGCCCTTTGCCAATTTAATGTCAGCCGCCAAAGATTTTCCGCCGAATGGTCTTCAGCGTTGAGCTAGGCTCTGTGATTCTGGTATAGTCCCCTTGCCGATTGACATGCATCCCAAATCCCCGGAGTTTATCGGCCATTCAAATCCAAATCGAAAGTTAGAACTTCCATCGTTGCCCATAACGAAGTAGAGGGCTACCTCACCAATTATTTAAGGTAGGGCAAATGAAATACGCGAAAGTAAAACAGGGACAGGTGCCGCCCGTTTGCTTGGCGCTGATGGGTTTGGTTTTCTGGTTGTTGCCGTGCTCAGCACAGGCCGCCGGAGAATATTCCGTACAGATCGCCGCCGTGCGTTCTCAGCAATGCGCTGAGGACATGCGCGGAGGTTTGTACGCGCGAGGTTTGGAAGCTTACTGGGTCAGGATTGTTTTGCCGGAACACGGTGTGTTTTATCGCGTCCGACTGGGCAAATTCCCATCCATTGAAACGGCTTATTCGTATGCCGAAAGTTTGCTCGATACCGGCCTGCTGGAATCGTATGCAATCACGACTTATGAACGGCCGAACAGCATTCCGCTTCGTGACACCACTCAGGCCTCGCTGGAAGTGCAGGAATTTATTCAGCAACCTCCGACGCCTCGCGACACTAAAGATTTATTAGCCGCCATCGGTTCTCGCCAATGGTGGTTGCCAACCAACCGCAGCTTGTTTACCGCTGCGCCGCAATTGCCGCCAGTCAATGTCGGGCTGACGCCGCGCGAAGTTTTGGTGTATGCGCTCAGCCGCAAAGAATGGCGATTGAGCTATGACAGCAGCATCTTGTTTGTGCGTGCTCCGGTTGTGACATCCAGCACCGTAGCAATGAACACGCCTGCGGCCTCAATCGCTTCGGCGGCAAATGGCTCTTCGGCTGTGAATATCAATCAGCCTGTGACGGTTCCCGGAACTTCGGCGGAACCTGTGAGCGCAGCGCCCAAGCCTGTGTCACAACCGGTTGAAAGAGTCTTCGCTCCGGCCAACAACACGCCGCTGACGCCGCCTCCACCACCAGGATTTTCTTCGTCTTCCGTGCCGGTAACTAAAACTGCCAACCCAATTGCGCCGCCCGTGTTGAACAACAGCGTGAATGCTGTGCGAAATACGTCGTCGGATATTGGACGTGGAAGCAAACCAACCACTTCCAGAGGCGTTGGCTACGGCAGAATTGCTCCGCCAAGGCTTCAGGCTTCGGCAGAGCTTCGCAACGGCCAGTTGGTGATGAGAATTCGGAACCTGGATGAAGGGCGGCCTTTTACGGGAACCGCGCGCGTAACGCTCAGCGATGACCGCAAGAGCCGCGATCTGGCTCCGATGAAACTGGACGTGAATCCGGAAGATGAATTCGTTGTGCCGATCAACGAATCCGTTGTTGCCGGTGATGACTGGATGTTGATGGTTTATGACGAAAATGGAGCGCTGCGGCTGTTGCGCGGCCAGACCATTGGGGAGAAACCGCAACAGCAAGCTCAAAATAACTCTCAGCAAGGCCAGTCGGAGCTTAGCACGCCGCCATACGTCACCCCGGTTTATGACGCGACAACTCAAAGCGGACAAATCCCGCAGGTTGGAACCGTGCCGGTGGCACAGAATTCCGACTCGATGAATTCGGGCGGCAACACGCAGGCAACGAGCGGTTCAAACTCGGCTTCTGCGGAAGCCGCCGATCCCACAGCGCCTGCGCAATTAACCGTTACGCCGAAGCTGATTGCCGTCACGACCGACAACGTTACGATGGAATTTGAAATCGCTTCGCCGCAACCGCTTCAATACATTTCCGTGACGCTTGCTGCGGGCGAACATCGCGACACGCGTCAAGCGCTGATGTCCACCACACGCGGCCGTGTGCCATTCCTGATTCCAGCGGCCCAGGCGCAAGGCGCTTTCCTCTTTGAAATTAAAGACGAAAGCGGACGAACGCTGGCAGGCGGTGCAGGGGATTTTCGCCAAATGACTGGCCGATAAACCTGTGCTCAAAAGTTGAAATGGGTCTTTCCGATCAATGATAGGAAAGGCCCATTTCATTTTTGGGTGTGCCTGTAAAACTCAATCAGGACCAATCAACTCAAGGCCAACTGAATAATTGGCGCAAGGATCAGCAGGCTGCTGACGATCAACCCGATGGCACTGGCTTTGGTTCCGGTTTGTGCTCGTCGAAACGTGAGCGGCCACGTTTCCTCACTTCGTTTTTCTTCACGCAGCACTCGCAGAACTTCGCGACCTTTCCAGAAAATCGCAAGCGAGAAAATCAATGGGCTGAGAGCAGGGAAGAAGGCTGAACAAATAATCAACGCCGCAACCCCGAACGCGCGGTAATAGTTTTCGTGATCGTGCCATAGCATGAAAAATCCAACGCCAAGACTGACCGCAACATTCAACACAGTGACGTTGAACAGAATCATCGCTGAAAAGATCAAAGCCGCAACGCCACAGATTCTAACGAAACGCGCATTGTCCATTGCTTCCAGATAGTTGGGGGAAATGTCGAAAACCCGCGTGGGGTTCAAATCTATATGCGGATACATTCCGGACGTGCTTGTCATCGCTGCTCCTTTGTTCTGTTTGGTGAAAACGCTTCGTCAATTGGAAAAGCGTGAAATTTTGGAGCTGGGTATCAGGCGGTAGAAATTTCTCTGCAAAAGTTGCATTGCCGGGTGTGGCTTCAAGATTGGCTGAACCAAGCGCAGCCTGTTACAGTCGCAATTCACAGCACAGATAGTTAGATCGGGTTGCAACTACTGTTACGGGAAGAAAAACCACGTGGAACACCGGGATCACGGGATTTATCAAGGACTTCAGGTTTTTCTTCCCCGTGTGCCCGTGGTTGATCCCATACAAACAACTGAAATCTGATCTAATTGAAAGGAGAAGCCGCCTTGCCACGATTTGAACCGCGCCGCGAGTTAGGCCGCACAGGATTTGTCGTCACACGTTTGGGCATCGGCGACCTGGCCGACCGCAATCTGCCAATGGAAACTCTGGTTGCCACAGTGCGGCGTGCAATTGACGCCGGGCTGAATTTTATTGATACCGCGCCCGGTTACGAAGACGGCTATTCCGAAGAGATTGTCGGCCAGGCCGTGCGAGGTGTACGAAACCGTCTGTTCATTACTGACAAGATTGACGACCTGGATGCACCGGTTGAGCCACAGATAGACGCTTCGCTCAAACGATTGCAGCTCGATTACACAGACGCATTTGTTTTTCACGCGCTGTCTTCGATGGAAACATTCCGGCGGTTGTCGGAACCGGGCGGCGGTTTTGATCAATTGGCGCAGTGCATTCGCGCGGGTAAGACGCGCTTTCGCGGTATCTCGTCGCATCATCCCGACGTGTTGCTTGCCGCGATTGAAGCGGGCGTGTGCGACATCGTTATGTTTCCGATTGGGCCATTTGTGGATATGCACTACGTCGAAGAGGTTTTGCCGCTGGCACGAGCGCGCGGCGTCGGCACGGTTTGTTTCAAAACTTTTGGTGCAGGCAAGCTGCTTGGTGACACGACGGGTTACAACCAGCCATTGCAGTTCCGCCCGCGCGGCAAAATTTCATCCGGCGGAATGGATGAAACGACCGCCATCCTGCCGCGTCTCAGCGTGAGGGAATGCTTGCATTACACCATGACGCTTGATCCTGATGTTGCCTTGCTGGGATTGAGCTTTCCGAACGAGCAGGACGCTTCTTTTGCCGCCGTAGAAGAATTTGAACCGCTTTCAACACCAGCGATGGAAACGGTTCGGCTGCGTGCGATTGAAGCTCGCACTGAAAAGGGGCCTTGCTGGTGGAATCCCGATCCAACTGTTTAGCGAAATAAATTGGCAAGCCGCACCGCTGAATCAAGAAACGGGTTACAGGCTTTTTTCCAGCATTTCGAATTGCAGTCCAGGAACCTTTGGAATACCTGCGTCGGGATCGTCAGGGAAGGGAAGAACCTCGCCGGTTCGCCGATATCCGCGCCGCTGGTAAAACGCTATGAGTTCCGGCCTAAGGGTGATCACCGACATGGTGATTTTCGAGACGCCCCATTCTTGCTGCGCAATTCGTTCCGCTGCGTTCAGGAACTGCTTGCCGATGCCATTTCCTTGCAAATCCGGTCGGATGACAAACATTCCTAAATACGCCGCTTCCTGTGCTTTCTGAAGCAAAACGGAACCGATGATTTCATCGGTTTGCAGGCACAGCAGAATCAGGGAGTTTGCTGCGTCCTGAATCAGACTCTCGACTTCTGAAGAGTCCGTTCGCTGGCCGTCCAGCAGATCAGCTTCAGAAGTCCAGCCCGCTTTGCTGGAATCTCCGCGATAGGCAGAATTGACTAGTTTGGCGATAAAGCCTGCTTCTTCATGAGTGGCTTTGCGGAAAGTTAACTGCGATTGGGGTATCGTGGATTCTGGTTTCATCTGTTCTGTGGCAAATGATCTGCTTGGTTTTGTTGCAGCCAATAACGCCGCGCCAGCCATCCACGCCGGTCGCGATTGGCTTCGTCCGCAACACGGTCAATCCAGATGGGCAAAATGGCTTTGTGTTCATTCCAGGCTTGTTGGCATTCGGCGGAAGTCGGCAACTCGCCATTCCCAAGGGAAAGAAATTTGGCTTCAAGTTCCCGCCGTTCGACTTCAGTTACGGCTCGGCGGCGAGCGTAATCGCCGAGTGTCAGCCGGTGAAGTCGCTCGTGTTGCCACCACAAACTTTCGGCATCGTAGCTTTCTCCGGCATGTACGCCAGTTGAAATTGGTTCGCCGCTTAAAACCACCGGCTTGAAAACGCTTAAACAGGGCGACGAAGTTCCCGTCAGCCAATGCACGGAATCTGTGGCGCTCAAGCGGCTGACCATTGAACCTGTTGTTTGTCCGCTTTGCCGCGTTTTCATCCACGAAGCGTGACCGCAAGGCATCTGTAATCTCAATCCCTGCTCAGGTTTCTGGCCTGCGTGATCGCGCAAGGCGGCGAACAAATCGGCTCTGCCAATTTTCCCATCAGACAACATCAGCCGATTGTGGGTGCAACTTCGCCGAACATTGCCTGCGCTGGTGAAAGCGAAAAATGGATCGCCGAAAGCTTTGGCAAAATCAAAATCGTTGGCCGATTTACACCAGCCTTTGTCTTTGGCGAATTCAAAAGCGTCGTCAGAAATCAAATCAAATTCTTTGCCGATGGTCAGCACATTGGAAATTGTTCGCACGCCGCGAACCTTTTCCGCCACCCAAAACCGGTCGGCAGTTTCCAGCACCCAGGCTTCGGTTGGGTCAGCGATAATGAATGAGTTGTGGTAGCGAAATCCTTTGTGGCGATACCCGCACAATCCGCCCTGGCCAATTTCTTTGATCAGCCGAGTGATCAAATTCAGGGCTTCGTGCGCCGAAGCAGAACGTTCCAGTGCCAGCCGCAGCAAGTCCATTCCGGTTAAACCGGTTTTGGGCACAGGCAATTTCGTGAAGACGGCTTCATTGCCGATGGCGACACCTCGCGAATTCGCGCCCATTTCCGCTCCCCACATCCAGAAAGGACGGCTTAATACGACTTCATAAGTTTCGTCTGCCTGTGGCACTTCGACGTACGTGCATTGTAGCTTTGCAGGGGAAGCAAATTTTTGTGCTGGCAGGTGTTCGACAATTTGAGCTTCGCCGGGTTCGCGGTCGCTATTTTTGCCGAACCAAACGACGGCGTCTTGGCCGAAGCTTTTTGTTGAAGGCGGAACGGCTACGATAGTGTCACACATTTTCAGTCTCGGTTGGATTGAGTTTATAAAAGCCCGCGAATGATAATGGACGCAGGCACAGTTATGAAAACCAAAGAGTTCCTGACCGCTGAATGGCGCCACTTGGCGATGATAAATTACGAAATTGATCCGGCGATTTTGCAGCCGCTGGTTCCGCGCGGAACGGAACTGGATTCATGGCAGGGCAAAACCTTTGTTAGCGAAGTGGGCTTTCTGTTTTTGGACACGCGCGTGATGGGCGTTGCGATTCCGTTTCATCAAAACTTCGAAGAGATCAATTTGCGGTTTTATGTTCGCCGCAAAGCGGAAGATGGATGGCGGCGCGGCGTGGTGTTTGTCAAAGAAATCGTGCCGCGCTTGGCCATTGCTACGGTCGCAAAGGTTGTTTACAACGAAAACTATGTGGCTCGGCGGATGTGGCACGGCACGGATTTGGGCGAAGCTTCATTCACCAAAAGCGGCTTGGTCGAATACGGATGGATGGAGAAATCGGGAAGGAATTTTTTGCGAGTTCGCACAACCGGCAAAGCCGAAATGCTGGTCGCTGGTTCCGAAGAAGAGTTCATTACCGAGCATTACTGGGGATACGCAGCTCAGCGCGACGGCGGCACGGTTGAATATCAAGTCGAACATCCTTCATGGCGAGTCTGGCAGGTCAGCGAAACCGAATTCGAATGCGATGTTGAACAGGTTTACGGCCCGCAATTCTGCGAAACTTTACGATCGAAGCCAAGTTCCGCGTTTGTCGCTGATGGCTCGCCGATCATCGTCCGCAAAGGAGTGCGATTGTGATTCAAGCGAATCGGGATTACCTGCTTTTTGACGGCGACTGTGGCATTTGCACCTGGTCATCGGAACTGGCGAAACGTATGGATGCTAAAAGCCAGTTCACGATTGAGCCGTACCAGATGTTTGCTGAAAGCGAGTTGTTGAAATTTGGCTTTGGTTACGAACAGTGCTCAAAGAAGCTGCAAGTTATTACACGGCGTGGAAGAGTTTATGCGGGAGCAATTGGCGTGAATTATTTTCTATGGCAAAGGCCAGTGTTGAGGCTTTTAATCATTCTGATTTACGTGTTGCCGCTGTTGCTGCTGGTTGAACTGACCGGTTACCGGCTAATAGCGGCAAATCGTCATCGAATATCGGCTTGGTTTGGATTAAAGGCTTGCGCGCTTAGGCGATAATTTTCCGGCAGCGCACATTTAGCGCGGTTCTTTCGGAATTGAAGCGAACCAATCAAGGTTTGTCGTCGTATCCGCTGACAGTTCATCCAATTCATTTGAACAAAAAGAGATAGATCAGGAGACTTTATGAACGTTTGTCAGTCTTGCGGTGCCGAGCGCACAGAACAAGACCGTTTTTGCCGCTCGTGCGGGGTTCCGGCTATGACTTCAGTTGCCGATTTGGAAGACACGCACCGCTTCAACCCATCCGCCAGGCTTGCCAACCCAGTCATGCCAAGCGGTTCTACGTCGCAATTTTATGTTCCGCCGGCTGCGGCTTACCCTGTTTCTCAATCAGAAAATTCTGCTTATAAAACTGCTTCTTTGCGGAAACGCGTGCTGCGGCAAAAAGCCTTTTGGGTTTTTCTTTTAGTGTTGGTTTCAACCTTCACAATGATCGGAGTTGGCATAGGAATGAAAGCGGGCCGGTCGAATCGAAACCGTGCAGAGGACAGAATTCGTAGGATTTCAACTGAAGACGTACCAAATGCTCTTGGCTTTAAGCCAGGCTCAATTTCTGAGGCAGGCTATCCGCCGGACATTAAAGGAATTTTTGTGGAAAGTTTGGTCACGGATGACGCTCCGGCGGCGCTGGCTAGTATTCAAGCTGGCGACGTGGTGATGCAATTGGGTGACAAGCTGGTTCGCAACAACACAGAAATTCGCGAGGTATTGGATACTTTATCTATTGGCGCAACTGTCCCGGTAAAAGTTTATCGCGAGGGCGAGACTCTAGCATTGCAGATCAAAATCGCCGATCGCAACTTTCCGCCGCTACAACCGAAACTGGAAACTCGCGAACAAGGCTGGCTTGGACTGAATAATTCGACACGCCGATGTGGAGTTCCTGGTGTTCAGAGGTGTGGCGTGGAGATTCGAGATTTGAATGAAAATAGTCCCGCAGATCTTGGCGGGTTGCGTGAGGGCGATGTCATTACAGAGTTTAACGGGTACAAAGTTCGCACTCCTGCGGAATTTACTCGTCGTGTCAGATTGACGAAACCGCGAAGCAAGGTGATTGTGACCTTCTATCACGGGAATACTGAACAGAAAACAGAGTTGATTTTAGGGTACCAAAGGTAACAACCAACGGATCTGAAGTAACAAACTGGCATTTTTGATTCTCTGACAAAAAATATTGGCTTCTGGCATAACATTTTCATTGACCGGAATGGAATCTCTGTTAGAATGCGCACGCTTTCAAATCTCATAGTAACAATTTAGAAATAACAGTTTTTGATTTCCAGCAGTTTGGACAAAGCTTATGAATAGCTCGTACAACCCCAATCTGAATCCAATTACGACCGCGCTGACGGCGCGCCGTTGCGAGGCAACTCGCCCGGTAATGGCTAATTGGGGATTTGTAGGGGCAGTAGACGGGTTGTTCATTCTCAATCAAGTTCGTAATCATAAAGATTCAAGGCTTGGATACCGGGAGAAGCCAGAAAAAAGAAGTTAGTGGCTTCGCCAAGCGGGTTTAGAAAGAAAACCCCGACCGGTAACCAAAATGGGAACCGGTCGGGGTTTTCGCTTTTTAACCATTGAATACAAGTTTCGTCCGATAGCCATTCAGGGTGTGGTAACTGGAGAGTTTCTCAGTAAACCAAAGTATTTATCGAAGGTTACCGGAAGACGATTGAAGCCAAAGAATTCGAGGCACGTGGCGTAACTTAAGTTACAGCGCAGTAGTTGGTGAGAGTCCAGCCGTCGTCGAGGTGTGGGTGAAAATATAACGTGCGTGGCATATCTGATTGCTACGCACGCGGCATAATAAACAAAGAAACTAAATGCAGGAGAAATGCTTATACACGCACGAACTGAATGGTAAACGCCATATCAGGAATTTCGAAATTTGAATCATGGTAAATCGGTCATTGCTACCAAGCTATGTTTTTAAGCTTCGATCAATTCTGGTTTGAATGTTTAATGCCACTAAAATTCTTGAGCAACAATAAGAATCCAATGACGGCCACCCCGGTTACCGAAAGGAGGAACTATGGCTCGTAGAATAATCAGAACCATTGATGGGCAAATCTTTGCAGACAGCAGTAGTCATTTTCATGATCGAAAGGGCTATGTTTTGTATAAGAAGAGCGTCTTCAGGTCGGTGCGAATTAATAAGAGAGGGATTACCTCCGATAACATAAGCGGCCCCTCCATGGCCGCAATTATGATGCTGATAATTTTTGCTTTAATAGCATTAGTGATCGGCTTTTCATTTTTGAATATCGGACCATAAGTCCGTGCTAAATGAAATCGGCATCTGCAAGGTTATTGCAATGCAGTTTGCCGAGCAGTTTCAGTAGGCCACGAACTAACACTCAAAAGATTGGCGAGTAGTTAGATCAGGGCCTACTGAGGATGATGATTATGCAATCGGTAACATTCAAAGAATTATTGCAAAGCAACCCGAATTTTCGGAGCTTGTGGTTTGGCCAAGTAATCAGTGAGCTGGGTACCTGGTTTTCTTTCATCGCGGAATTGGGCTTGGTTCAGTTTTATTCGGGCTCGACGTGGATGACAGCGGCGTTGCTGGTTTCGCGATTGCTGCCCGTATTGGTGTTCGCTCCGCTGGCTGGTGTCGCGGTTGATCGTCTGGATCGCAGAAAAATCTTGATCGCGACAGATCTGATTCGTGCATTGGCGGCGCTTGGGTTTTTGACAATCAGCATTGGCGCGCCAATTTGGGTCGCCGTGTTATGCAGTGGATTGATGTCTTCGGCAACCACCTTTTTCGAGGCTGCCAAGAATGCTTCGATTGCCAATATGGTAACGCGGCAAGAGATGCTGACGGCGAATGTGTTGATGTTTTCGACGCGGTTTTTACAGTTAACTCTGGGGGCTGCGTTGGGCGGCGTGACGGCAGCGAAGTTTGGGTACAACGCGGCGTTTGTTATCAATTCGCTCTCGTTCATTTTGTCGGCAGTGTTCATTTGGGTCATTCCGGCAAGGATCATGGAGCAACGAAGCGCTGAAGGCTCTGAGACTGCCGAAACCATTGCTCGACGGGACAATCGGTTTTTGACCGATGTGCGCCAAGGCCTGAGCTATATCTGGCAAACTCAATTTGTCCGAGGCATCGTGATGGTAAATGTTGGCTGGGCGCTTGGCGGCGGAATGAACAATCTGGTCTTTGACCGCATTGCCCGGCATGAGTTCATTCGCGGCACAAGCGATCCTGGCGATTGGAGCCTGGCCGCCCTGATGACTGCGGCTGGCGCAGGATTGTTTGTCGGAATGGCTTTGGCGCGCAGAGCCGGAGCCTGGGCTTCGGATGAACGGCGAGCGGGCAATTTTGTCGGTTGGTCGTTGCTGATTCACGGTCTGTTTTTTGCTGCGGCTGGGTTGATGCCTTCGCTGCTGAGTTTTGCGCTGTGCATTGCCATTAGCAGACTAATCTTAGGGGCTGAGTTCGGAGTTCAGGAAACGCTGATGATGCGCATGATTCCCGACGAATATCGTGGGCGCGTTTTCACGACGGATCGCGCTTTGGAACTCAGCACAATGACCGTTTCAATGTTGGCGGCTGGCGGATTGCTGAAATGGGTCAGCCCTCGTTCGATGGTCATAACTTCAGGGCTGCTTTCAGCCAGTCCGGGCTTGGTTTGGCTGGTGGCAATGTGGCTGAAACGGTTCAGCGTTCCAACTGGCGCTGTCCGTGAAAGTTACAGCGAAAGTTAGGGCAAAGATTCACCGCAAAAGCCAAATGCGCAGGAGCAAATCTTGAAGTTTGCTCCTGCGCATTTGGCTTTTTTAGATTCACTTTAGTTGCCAGGCGGTTTTATTGGTGGTGCGACCGGAGCCTGCGGATCGTCCACGAATTTAATGTCTGTCTCGAACTTCCGGTAGAACTTGAAATACATCAGATTTCGGGATTGCTGTTTCCGGCGTCTGTCGCCGATGACAAACTCGGCTCTAAGCGGCAACAGGCACTCCACATCAATTCCGCGCAGTTTGACCATATCGTAATCAACGATACTGTCGGAATTCGTCAGCGGATAACCCGCAGGCACATCATCAACAGCCTGCTCAATTCTCAAGACCAATTTCTTTTCAGCGTCTATCCAGATGCTGCCGCTATACCCAGAAATAATCTGTGGCGCATCCCCACCCTGCACAACCAGTTGAGATGTTTCCTTGGAAACACGGAAATCGTAAATGACGGTTTGGCGAGTGCCGAGTTTGTCTTTGCCAGCAGGTTTGAAAACCGCTTTGGTTTCAGGCGCAAAAAGCGCTGTTAGGAATCCGCCAAAGTTGCCGGTTGAATATGCTCCACCAGCTTTTTCCAGGTCTTTGGTGACTGGGCGACCGACGGCGTTGATTGGTTTGTAACTTTCGCGTTTGTGATTGTAGGTCAATTCATAAGTCAGCGTATCTGCTTTGTCCCAGGCACCGGAACCATCAATGTCGTAATATCGCTGAATTTCCTGTTGGCAGATAAAATCAGGTAATTCGTCCAAATAATCGCGAACATTTTTGCGCGTTTCTTCCAGAAAGGCGTCGGCGGGAGGAGTTCCTGTAACCGTCAATTTGCCAAATGAGGCCGACAATTTATCAGAAGCCCGTTTGATGGCATTTAACAAATGCGGATGAGCGCCATTGGCGCGCAAGCGGCTGATTGCTTCGGGAGTCGCTTCAAAAGCCAGTCCGACTCGTTCGATATGGACTGCCAAATCAGGCTCGGTCATATTCCGGCCAACGGAACGCCTGAGCAGAATATTCAGATCCTGCAAAGTTAGCGGCTGATTTGAAAGCTGCGTCGGCACAGGCGTTTGAGCCAGAGCTAATGAAATCAGATCAGCTCCGGCAAATAAAAGGGTAAACGCAATAGCTGTAATAAATACGATTTTCTTCATTTGATTCACTCCCATTGCTGGAACGCAGACATTGTCAGTTATTGCCGAGCGATTTTCCAGTCGTGTTTCGATCTCCTGATGCAACATCAAAATCTTGCCGTACAAATCTTTAATAACTTGTTTTAGAATCCCTTCCGCTGGTTGGATAGAGTAAGATGAGAATCTGTCCTGTTCCAGCGTGATTGCCCCCAATTGGCCCGACGAGCTTCAAACCAGAAAAGACGTCGCGCCAAGAATTTGGTAACGGAGTTTTCCCTAGATGGAATTGAATAGATTGAAACACTGCTTGTCATTTCTTTTAACAGCTTTCCTCCTTTGCAACCTTACATTGGCGCCAATGGCGCAAAGCTATTCTACGCATGGGGTTGATCGTTCAGACACATTGAGCGGCGATGATGCGCCAACAGTCAAAAATGCTGGCATCGGCAACTTCACTTCTCGGGTCGCTTCAGAAGGGTATGACCGTATTTGGCAAATGACGGGGCCATTTGGCGGAGATGTCACGGCGTTGACGATTGATCCCAGGAATTCCAACCGGATTATGGTCGGAAGCGGGGATGGGCAAATTTATAACTCGACTGATGGCGGGACAGTTTGGAAACGCGTGCGTCCTGGCATTCATGCGTTGGGTTGCACTGTAACGGTAATCTATTTTGACCGCGAAAAACCAAACCTGATTTACGTAGGCGTCAAACCTCAAACCGAGATTGAAGAGGACATCAGCGGCGGAGGCTTTTTCATTAGCGAAGACAATGGAGAAAGCTGGCGCGAAGCAGAAAGTTTGCGTGGCCGGGCGGTGCGTAGTTTTTCGCAATCAGCCAACGAACCCAACGTGATGGCAATTGCTGCTAGTAACGGCGTTTATCGCTCTTCGGACCGAGGCAGAAGCTGGGAGCTGATTACGCCAATTGGCAATCCGGAACTTCGGGGTTTTCACTCTGTTGCAATTGATCCGCGTGATGCAAATGCGGTTTATGTCGGCACTCACCATTTGCCGTG
>CAZXHW010000122.1:0-13014 GCA_964639915.1 uncultured Heliomicrobium sp. | reverse complement strand
TGGACCTGTCGCGCCAACCGAAAGACAAAGTTACCAGCGCGCTCCACATTTACTACGAAGAAGTCATCAATATGCTGGTCAGCAAACTGCGTGATGAGTTCGAAAACTCGAAACAACTGCCAAAGCTCGACCGCCCGATGCCGATCGTGCTTTCTGGCGGCACGGCTCGTCCGCGCGGCTTCCTGCAAAAATTTGAAGCTGCCGTAAAAACTGGCGGCTTCCCTTTCCAGATTTCCGATGTGCGAATGGCCAGCGATCCAATGACTGCCACGGCGCGCGGCTGTTACATCGCAGCAATGTCTGAAATTCGATAACGCTGAGATCGGATCAATAACAAAAAGGGCAAAGTTAGTTCTACTGGCTTTGTCCTTTTTAGCATTCAACGCTTATTTGGCAGAAACTTACCGAAGGCTTACTTTTATGGTTGCCCTCATCCCTCCTTACCGTGACGTCACAGTCGGAACCTTGCTGACCCGGCTAGCCCAATCTATTCCCAACAATGAAGCGCTGGTGTACACCGACCGCAATCTGCGATTCACCTTTGCCGAACTCGAAGCCGAAGCCAAGTTAATCGCTCGCGGCTTGATGGCTTGTGGAGTCGAACGCGGCGAGCGCGTAGCCGTGTGGGCGACGAACGTGCCTGAATGGGTGGTGCTGCAATTTGCCTTGGCCAAGATCGGAGCGATTTTGGTGACGGTCAACACCAGCTTGCGCGCTCACGAAATGGATTACCTGCTAAGGCAAAGCGAAACGGCGACGGTTATCGCTGTCAGCGGATTCAAGGATGTGAATTACGTCAACGCGCTGCGCGACATTGGAGCAATTAGTGGTGGCAAGCTGCCGAATCTGAAGCGAGCAATCTTTATCAGGCGCGCCGATGAAACTTGTCCTGAAGGCTTGATGCCCTACGAAACTTTGCGCGAAAAGGCTGCCGAAGTCAGCGAAGCCCAACTTGACGCCCGCGAAGACCAGGTCGGCTTGGACGATGTCATCAACATGCAGTACACCTCCGGCACAACCGGATTTCCAAAAGGCGTAATGCTTTCCAGCCGCAACATCGTCAACAACGGCTACTGGATGGCGCAAGGACTGGGCTATACGCCGCAGGATCGGCTGTGTTTATGCGTGCCGTTGTTTCACTGCTTCGGCTGCGTGATCGGTGTGCTCGGAGCTTACACGCACGGAGCCTGTCTGTGTCCGATTGAGTTTTTCGATGCACGTAAAGTCCTGGAAACCGTTGAGCGCGAAGGCTGCACTTCGCTTTACGGCGTGCCGACAATGTTTCTGGCGGAGATGGAAGACCCAGAGTTTTCGCGCTTCAACTTGTCCAGCTTGCGAACCGGCGTAATGGCTGGGGCGCTTTGCCCGGAAGCTTTGATGAAACGAGCCATCGCCGAAATGAACCTCGGCGAAATTACGATCATTTACGGTCTGACCGAAGCTTCACCCGGAATCACGCAAACCCGACGAGACGATACGATGGAACATCGCACACAAACCGTCGGCGAAGTCCTGCCCGAAATGGAAGTAAAGATTGTTGATCCCGCGACAAACGAAACTCTTGGCGTAAACCAGCCCGGCGAACTTTGCGTGCGCGGCTACAACGTGATGCGCGGTTATTACAACAACCCGGAAGCCACTGCCAAAGCCATTGATGCGCAAGGCTGGTTGCGAACCGGCGATCAGGCGACGATGGACAACGAAGGCTATGTCCGCATCACTGGCCGCATCAAAGACATCATCATTCGCGGCGGCGAAAACATCGCCCCGAAAGAGGTCGAAGATTGGCTGCGTCAGCATCCGGCGCTTTCGGATGTTTACGTTTACGCCATCAAAAGTGAGTTTTTCGGCGAAGAAGTCGGCGCGGCGGTGAAGCTGAAAGCGGGCGAAACGGTGACTGAAGAAGAATTGAAAGTGTTTTGCCAGGGGCAGCTCGCGCGGTTCAAAATTCCGCGTTACTGGCGCTTCGTCACGGATTTTCCGATGACAGCTTCGGGCAAGATTCAGAAGTTCAAGCTGCGCGAAGTGCACGAAGCAGAGCTATTTTGATGGTTCATCCTTTTTCGGTGGGATGACAAAAATCAACTTATAGATGGCGAAGAAGAGTGCAGACAGTCCGCCTACACCAACGTAATATTGGTAACCAGGAATCTTGGTCAGCAATTCAGGATAAAACCCGCAGGCAATCAGGTAAATTGCCGAAGGAATCGTCAGTCCGGCAAAAGCGGCTTCGATGTGCGTTGCCAACTCTTCTTTGCTCCTAAGATTTTTACGGCGAACAACAACCGAATAAATAAACCCGAGAATGCTGAAGGCGTAGGTGATCTGAGCCAGGCTTGGTAATTTCATGTCAATTTATGGGGTGGGAACGAACAGTCTTATGCGGTCGCTAAGGGATTTTCGTTGACAGCTAGCAGTGTGAAGCCAAAATGGGGGCGGGATTATTTTTACCTTTTCCGGGTAAAGGTCCAGCCCAGGATTATACCTGCGGCTACGCCAATCAATGCGCCCAAGCCACCGCCAATACTAATTCCCAAAATGCCGCTTCCGATTACAATGACGGCGAAAGTGATGACCTTTTCTCCAGCCGCCTGATGGGGGCGACTTCTTTGACGACTGGCAGTGGATGGCGAATCCTTGGCCGATGTTTGATTCGAATTTTGGCTTTGTTTGCGATTTGAACGAACCGTTGCTGTCGTCGCCATTAGACTTACTCCTACTGCTTACGCTCGGATTGCTGTAGGGATCAGGCGATCCGAGTAAGTTCGTGGTTGAGATGTAGAAACTTATTGCACAGGTCGGATCATAGGCCTGCCATTTTCAGAAGGCAAGCTGGTCTTTAGTGAAAGGATGAAGGTTGATGAAGGATAATTCGTTGTCTCGCGATCAGTTCCGTTACTGGAAAACCGTTGAAATCCGCTGGGGGGATATGGATGCGCAAGACCACGTTAACAACACTGTTTACTTCACTTACTGCGAATCGGCGCGCGTCGAGTTGCTAAGGAAAATTGGCTTCAAAGGCAAACAAGCGGGTATGACCGAAGGCCCAACGCTTGTTCACGCTTCCTGCGATTTCAAACGGCAGGTCGTTTATCCGGCAAAACTCGATGTGGGATTACGGGTAGAGAGGATCAGCCAGCGCAGTTTCAAGATGGTATACGGCCTCTTCTTTCACGGCACAGACGACATTGCAGCTATTGCCACAAGCATCAACGCCTGGGCAAATTACGCCGAAGGCCGCTCGGTCGAATTGCCGGAAGAAATTCGCTCAGCACTTGCTGAATATCAGTAATTACCTGCCTGGCAAGCTGCGGTCGGTTGAGGATAGTCGCAAGCGTTTATAGTAAATTTCCCAATTGCCGTCGCGGCTGTCCATCCAGGTAAGATGAACCGCGCCTCCGGCCACAGCCAGTGTCGGCTGAAAAGAATCGCCCGCTGCATTTGTCAACCTTTCTTCGGGAGTCCAGCTTGCTCCCGCATCCGGTGAATGTCTGTAATAAATTTCCGCGTTGCCATCTTTGTAATCGTACCAGACAACGTGCAATTCATTGCCTGACAAAACCACATTGGGACGCAGCGAGGGCATTGGAGTATTCGTCAATCGCCGAATTGGTTCCCAGGTTTGGCCTCCATTCGTAGAGCGGCGATAGTAAATTTCCCACTCCGTGCTTGCTACTGTGAAGGCTTGTTGGAATTCGCGCAGCATCGTTTCCAGTTGCTGTAAATCGCCCCCATGTTGAACCCAATTGGGCGCAGCTTTTTCAATCTGCTTAAATTTATCCTGCAACCGAATATTCAAGGCTTCCAGGTAATGAATTTTGGGTAAGTCGTCTGTCGGGCCAGGCACATAATTCAATCCCATCAAGGTGATCGCTTCGTTCAGCTTACGCTCTTTTTCCAGATAACTGGCTTTTTGCTGTCCAAGCGCTTCGTACTCTTGCAAGATCGTTTGCAATTTGAAAACGTCGCCGCCCTGAGCAATCCAGGGCAAAACAGACGATTGAACCAATTGATACTTCTCTGTCACGCGCCGTTCTGCCGCACGTTCCGGATGAATAACCACAACGCCAATGGGTGCGGGCTCAACCGGTAATTCCATCAAATACATCACTGAATTCAATTTCTCTTCAGCATCAAGCGGCTGAACAGGGCTGTCTTGTTGATCGAACCAGAACAAATGAACTGTATTACCGGATGCTACCAACGAAGGCGCCCATGAATTGGCGCGATTGTTGGTCAGCCGCGTGACCGGTGCCCAGGTTACACCTCCATCTGTTGAGTGCCGAAAATACTCTTCTTCGTTCTCGTCACTGGTATCCACCCAGGCCGCATAAACTTGCCGACCTGCCATGGAAATTGTTGGAGACCATGAATCGTCAGGAAGTTCCGACAAACGAGTAGCTACTGCCCAAGTCAGTCCGGCATTTGTGGAGTGGCTGGTGTAAATTTCCGTCTGCGGCCCTTCCTGATGGCTGCCCCATACGACATGGACGTTTTCGCCCTCGGCCGCAATTGAAGAGTACGCAGAGCTTCCATCCGTTGTCAGTGGCGTTTCACCGCCCCAGGTCAGCCCGCCATCGGCTGAAGACTTGAAGAAAATATCCAACCCATCGTTCCGTGTATCGTGCCAAACGACGTAAACATGATTGCCCGAAGCAGCAATTGCCGGATGCTCACGCAAAGCTGGATCATACGAAAGCCTCACTTCAGGCTCCCAGGTTTCACCGCGGTCAGCCGAACGCTTGTAATAAATCTGTGAATTCCCATCACGTTTGTCATACCAGACAACATGAACTCGACCGGATTCGTCAGCCGCTATGCTATGTGCGAAGTTGTAACTGAGCTGTGAATCTGCTGGATCAATTGTCAAACGGCGATCCGGCGTCCAGCGGCTTCGCAACGGCGCGGTGATTTGCGACTGCATCCCACCGATTTTTCCGGTTGCGTGTTTGGGGAAGATTGCCAGCGCAGTGATTGTGAAAATACCTGCCAGGCACATGCAGACTTTCACATTCTTCGAGCGAACCATGTTTTTCTCCCGCTGATAAGTTTCCGTTTCTATTGCTGAACGATGCTCAACTGTTTTATCAAGCGCCGCTTGAAACGCAGAACCGTTCCGAATCTCCGGTGATAAAGCCTCTACCCCAGCCATCAAAAACTCGCAAGAAGAGTTTTTTCTCAACCTGCCAATTCCGCCAGTTCCGCCCATCGAGTCAGGTCACGATCAAGTAGTTCATTTATTGCTTGCAGTTCCTCGTACAACTTCGCCACCAAAACGTGGTCGCTGCCATTGGTTGCAAGACTGGCTTCGGCTTCAGCTTTACGGGTTTCGGTTTCGGCAATGCGAAGTTCGATGTCTTCAAACTCGCGTTTTTCTTTGAAGGTCAGTTTGCGTTTGGCTGACGAGTCTGCGGCAACTGGTGCGGCTTGCTTTTGTTCGCGCGCTTTGACTTCGGCATTGGCGGCGGAGGCTTCGAATTTTTCGCGGTCGCGGATTTCCAGGAAAGTGGTGTAATCGCCAGGGTATTCTCGAATCTTTCCGTCTTCTTCAAAACGGAAAATGTATTCAATCGTGCGATCCAGGAAGTAGCGATCATGACTGACGACAACCAGGCTGCCGGGGAATGTTTCCAGGTATTCCTCCAACGCAACCAGCGTTGGGATGTCCAGGTCGTTGGTAATTTCGTCCAGCAGCAACAGGTTCGGCGCGCCCATCAGGATTCGCAGCAGGTAAAGCCTTCGCCGCTCTCCGCCCGACAGCGTTCCGATTGGCTGATACTGCATCGCAGGCGGAAACAGAAACCGGTCAAGCATCTGGCTGGCGGTGATCCAATCTCCGTCAACAGTTTGAATGCGTTCGGCGACTTCCTTGATGTAATCAATCAGCCGTTGCGATTCGTCGAATTCGCGATTTTCCTGGTCGTAATAACCGATGACGACTGTCTCGCCTTTTTCTACCTTGCCGGAATCTGGCTGCAAACGTCCGCCGATGATTTCCAGCAGCGTCGTCTTCCCTGCACCGTTTGCGCCGATAATTCCAATCTTGTCGCCGCGTTTGAATTGATAGCTGAACTGATTCACCACGGTTTTATCGCCATAGCGCTTGGTAACGTCAGTCAGCCCCAAAATCTTTTTGCCAAGCCGGTTTGATTCAAACGCAATGTCCAGTGAACGCTTTTCCGCAATTTCGCTGGCAGCTTGGCGCGATTGCTGAATCACTTCGTTGGCTCGATCAATACGGGCTTTGGCTTTGGAAGTGCGGGCTTTTGGGCCTCGGCGAAGCCATTCTAGTTCACGCCGCGCCATCTGCTTCAGCTTCTGCGCTTCGACGGCTTGGCGCTCTTCTTGCTCCTGACGTTTTTCCAGATACTTCGCGTAATTGCCGGTGAACGATTGAACCCGGCCACGGTCAATTTCGATGATCCGGTTGGTAACCCGATCCAGAAAGTATCGGTCGTGGGTGACCAGCAACAGCGCGCCGTTGAAATCCGCAAGCCAATGTTCCAGCCATTCGACGGTTTCTGCGTCCAGGTGATTCGTCGGTTCATCCAAGATCAGCAGATCGGGTTTGATAAACAGGCTGTGCGCCAAGGCGACTCGTTTGCGCTGGCCACCCGAAAGCGAAGACATCTTCGCGCTGAGCTGCGTAATGCCAAGCTCGTTCAGCATTGCTTTCAATTCAACTTCCAACTGCCACGCGCCGCTGATTTCCAATTGCTCCGCAAGGTCGGAAACTAATTTGAGCGACTTTTCATTGGTTCCACCCTGCTCGGCCAGTTGATCACAAGCCGCTTCGTACTGCCGCAGCAAGTCCAGCTTTTGATGTAAAGCGTCATTGCTTCCGGCAAAGACGGCTTCAATTACAGTTTGATCAGGATCG
Organism: uncultured Heliomicrobium sp.; assembly: GCA_964639915.1. Lineage (GTDB taxonomy): Bacteria > Acidobacteriota > Blastocatellia > RBC074 > RBC074 > RBC074. Next base: position 6,134 of record CAZXHW010000122.1, on the reverse strand, counting down.
AAGGGGGGGTTCTGCGACAGGTAGGCCACGACTTTGCCGTTGGCGATAACGACTCTACCGGCATCGGCTTCTTCTTCCCCACCAACGACTTTCAGCAACGTGGTTTTGCCAGAGCCATTTGCGCCAATGACGCCGATCTTGTCGGCTTCGTCCAAACCGAACGAAACCGATGAAAACAACGGCTTGATGCCGAAGGATTTGCTGACATTTTCGAGCGAAAGAATGTTCATGAGTTTTTTTGACAGGATGAACAGGATTTTTCAGGCAGGTTGGGATGGCGGTTCCATCTCCTGAAGCAATCTGTGACATTCACGTCTTCTGACTTTTGGTTGAATCCTGAAAAATCTTGTCTACGTTCAAAATGCCTTGCTGTTAATTCGGATCAGTTCAAGTTCAAACACAAGCGTCGAGTTGGCTGGAATCGTGCTGTGCGGTTTGTCGCCGTAACCAAGCTGCGGCGGAATAATGATCTTGCGCTTGCCGCCAACGCGCATAGCGTCAATCCCTTCTTTGGAATTGCCGCCAACGCCCAAATTCCAGCCTTTGATAATTCCGGTTTCGCCGATTGTGAAATCCGTCAAGCCTCCATCAAATTTATGGCCATCAGGAAATGTGCCGACATAAGCCATTTTGACGTTTTGCCCATACAGCGGACGTGGCCCAACACCGATTTCCAAGTCTTGATATTGCAAACCTGACGGAGTCGCTTTCATCTGGCCCGGCACAGGTGAAGCTGCCGGAGAAGGAACAGGCGTCGCCACAGGTTCCGGCGTCGGACTTGGTTTGGTGGTGGCCACTTCTGTCGGTGACTGGCAAGCAGTCAGAACCATCAAACTGATCAAACAGACAAATGAAAACACAAAGCGAAATTGCCGCATGAGGAATTTTCTCCCGTTATGATGAATTGAAATCGCCTTTGGGCGGGCGGTCTGTATAATAGCTATCGCTTTCGTCGTGGTCAAAAATCACCTGTTTAAAGGAGTCAACATTGTGCCGCTGAAAGTCTCCATCCTTCGCACTCAAAAGCCTGAACTTAAATCCCTGGTCATTGGCGTTGAATTCAATCAGTCAAGAATTACTGCTGCCCTGATTGACGATCAAGCGCGCATTGTCGCTGAACGCCAGACTGAAACTCCGCAACGCACCACACGCGCAACGATCACTGCGATTGCTGAATTGATTCTTGGACTGGCTGCTGCCAAAGAACGCGGCGGCAGCCCAATCGCGGCGATTGGCTTGGCGGTTCCGGGCATTGTTGATCCTGAAACTGCACGCATTTCCTTTGCGAGCTTGAATGGTTCCAGAGCCTGGACGCGTGTTCCCTTAATTGAAACGCTGGATGAAATCCTGGATGAATCCGGTCACGACATTCGCACTCCTATCACAGAAAAACGCGCGCGAGCGGGCCACTCGGCGACCTCGCATCCTGTGATGGCGTTAGCTTCGAGCATAGCGGCTGTGGCAGCGGCTGAAAGCTGGCACGGAGCCGCACGCGGTAAAACTAATGTGGTGTTTCTTTCCATTGGCGCGGAAATTGAAGCGGGAATTTTGGCCAACGGGCGCGTGCTCAGCGGAGCCAGCGGCTTGGCGGGCGCTGCCGGATGGCTGGCTCTCGGCCAGGAATTCAAACACGAATACGAAACAGACGGTTGTTTGTCGGCCGAAGCGACGTTGAATTCACTGGCACGTCGCGCAGTTGAAGCCAGCGGTGGCTATGACGGCTCTATGCTTGGCGGGCTGATTCAAACTGGCGCAGAACTCGATGCAGCTACAGTCATTCGCGCGGCTCGCGGCGGAGACAAACTGGCTGTCAAAGTCATCGCAGATACTTGCCGCTGGATTGGGCGCGGCATTGCCAATCTGATTTCCATTCTTAATCCCGAAGCTGTCGTGATTGGTGGCGAATTGGGATCAGTGTTGAAACCTTACCTGGATGAAATTCGCGAAGAAGCCCGCCGATGGGCTGCGCCTGACGCCGCCAAACAATGCCGAATCCTTGCTGCGGCAGTTGGAGAAAAAGCGGCCTTGATCGGTGCAGCGCGGCTGGCTTGGCTGAAAACCAATAAATGATTTGAAAATTTGACGTTGGAAACTAATGGGGCTGATTTCTTTTTTAGAAATCAGCCCCATTAGTTTAGGAACTCAATCGCTTACGTTAAGGTTTGGTCTGTGGCTTCGTCGAAGAGCTAGATGAGCTTGAAGACTCCTGGCTAGACTTGCTTTCGCTTGATTCCGTATTCTTTTTCAGCTTAGGACGCCCCGGAGCTTCATCTGATGAAGTTGACGATTCGGATTTCACAGCGGGAGCCTGCTCTGTGGCTTCTGCACCTTCGCGCCGCTTCAGAACCGGGCGACCGGTTTCCGATTCGCTTTTTGATGCTTCTGGTTCAGCGGAACCTTCACGACGTTTCAGCACTGGACGGTTATTGTCATCAGAAGCCTGTCCAGCAGAAGTTGAATCGCTGTCAGCCGAAGAATCGCGACGCTTCAACACTGGACGATCATTGTCATCTGAAGAAGCTTTTCCGGTTGAAGTTGAATTGCCGTCCGTTGAAGTATCGCGGCGTTTGAGCACCGGACGATTGGATTGATCAGAATCATCGCGGTCGCCGATACGATCATCTGTGCTGTCGGAATCAGTTCGCGGCCGACGCTTGAGCGTCGGGCGTTTGTCATCGCGCGAACTTGACGAACGATTCGCAGCACTAAACGTGGTCAAACGCGACTTCACTTCTCGGAATTCGGAACTGCTAAGCTGGTAATCAGCTCGATCCGGAAAGCGAACGATCAGGTCGCGGACTTCGGTGATGCGATCACCGGTCATGGGATGCGTACTAAAAACTTTCTCCAACGTGCCCGGTTTGCGCTTTTCCTGCGCCTGCAGCTTTTCAAAAAATGTGATCAGTGCGTTCGGGTCATACCCGGAAGCCCACATGTACTGTGCGCCAAGCCTGTCAGCTTCTTTTTCCGCGCCACGTGAAAACTTCAGAAAGGTCAGCGGCAACGCAATCCCTGCAACCTGTTGAATGACAAAGCCACCTAAACCGCCAAGAAACATCAACGGCAATGATCCCCATTGCAGCAACTGGCCTTTCGACGCTTGTTCAATGCCGTGGCGCGCGGCGACGTGGGCGATTTCGTGTGCCATCACTCCGGCGATTTCGGCTTCATTGTCCGCGGCTTCCACCAAACCGCGATTGACGTACAAAAACCCGCCCGGTAGTGCAAAGGCATTCACCTCGTTGGCGTCAATGACTTTGATTGTAAATGGAACCTTGGCATCGGAATGAAGCACTATGTTTTGAGCCACACGATTGACGTATTCGGTGACGAGTGGATCTGTGATCAGCCTGGCGCCGCGATCAATTTCGTAAGAAAGTTGACGGCCCAGCGCGACTTCGCGGTCAATGGAATAAAACGAAATGCTGCCTTTGTTGATGTCACGTTTGCCGATCAACGTAGGATCGTTCCTGGTATCTAATTGTTTGGACTTGTCTTGAGCCAGGACTGGCGTGGCCACGAGCAACGCGGTGAGAACGAGTGCAGTGGATTTGCGAAAATACTTCTTCATCATCTCTTCTCTTTTTCTCCTGCTATGTTGTTACGAACTCTGTGGCGGCGAATGAATTATAGACCAACAGCGGGCGTTTGACGTCAAAGCGGGCCATTCAGTTGGCAAAAGTTCTGTTAAATCGCCTTCATGAAAATTGCCTGCTGGCCAGCATTTCCGGGCCTGAATCTTGAGCCTTCGGGAAGCCGGTGCTAGTATCCGCGCCGCTCTGAACTTCTAAAGTTTCATTCGATTCCAATTCCATCAACTAAGGCTGAACACAGAAAAATGGAGACAAACTCCCCCGCTGGCACAAGTGCCGCTGAACCCAATCGTCAGGCCGAAATCCGCAGCTTGGCAATTCGTTGGACAATTACGATCTTGTCGGGCGTAGCCATATATCTGGCTCCCATCCCTGAAGGCGTTACGCCGCAATCCTGGAAGCTGTTGGCCATCTTTGCCGCGACCATTGTCGGTTCAATTGTGCGCCCTGTGCCTGGCGGAGCAATGGTCTTGATCGGCATTGCAGCACTGATGATCACCAAAGCCATGCCGGTCAGCGAAGCCCTGGCCAAAACAGTAACTGACCCGAAAGCGCTGGAAGCGCTGCGGTTGAAATCTGCGTTGGCTGGTTATGCCGATCCGGTCGTGTGGCTGGTGCTGGCCGCTTTTTTTATCTCGCGGGGAATGATCAAAACCGGTTTAGGCCGACGGATTGCGCTGCTGTTCATTCGTAAATTCGGCAAACGATCTTTGGGATTGGGATATGCGCTGGTGGGAACAGATTTTTTGCTGGCGACGGTAATTCCATCGAATGGCGCTCGGTGCGGAGGCATCACCTTTCCAATCACAAAAAGTTTGGCTGAAGAATACGATTCTTATCCTGGGCCGACAGCCAACAAGTTGGGAGCATTCTTGATGACCTTCGTTTACCAATGCGAGGTTATCATTTGCGCCACGTTTCTGACCGGGCAGGCGGGAAATCTGGTGATTCAGCGACTGGCCAAACAGCAAACCGGGTTTGATTTGAACTACACGACCTGGATGCTGGGCGGCATCGTTCCGGGAGTTGTCGGAATCATCGTGACGGGCTTGTTGCTCTACCGAATCTTCCCGCCTGAAATTACACATACACCAGCCGCCGCCGAATTCGCCAACCGCGAGTTGGGAAAGATGGGCGCAACTACATTCAACGAAAAAATGATGCTGGTGGTCTTTGCGATGGTTGGCGTGCTGTGGGCAACAACCAATCGCCTGCACACGATTGATTATTCGGTTGTGGCCTTGCTTGGAATCTGCATTTTGCTGATTTTCAATGTGTTGGATTGGAAAGACTTGATGAACGAAGTCGCCGCCTGGGATGTGTTTGTCTGGTACGGCGGAATGGTGCGCATGGCCGAAGCCTTGGGCGAAACAGGCATTACCAAAAAGTTTGCTGAATTTGCTGCGCAAATGACTGCCGGGTGGAAATGGTGGGCAGCACTGGCAGTGCTGGTGTTGATCTATTTTTATGCCCATTATGCGTTTGCCAGCATCACGGCGCATGCCTTGGCTATGTATCTGCCCTTCTTGATCGTGGTTATCGCTGCCGGAGCGCCACCAGTTTTGGCCGTTGTGGTGCTGGCTTATTTTTCGAATCTTGCGGCTGGGTTAACCCATTACGGCACAACTCCTGGGCCCATCTTTTTCGGAACGGGCTATGTCACGCAACAAAAGTGGTGGCAGCTTGGATTAATTGCAACTGCTCCCAACATCCTGGTTTGGACAACGGTTGGAATGATCTGGTGGAAAATTCTGGGTTGGTGGTAATAGCCTTCGTGCAGACAGGCTGAGGCCTACCACTTGCGGTTTCAAGGTTGTCGGGCGTTGATATGCAAAGTGGCTGGCCGATTTTCTATCCATTGGCTGTGGACGAAATCAGGGGAAAGGAAGTTTCCGGCAGCAGCCAGCGCGGTCAACCCAAAACTTATGCCTTATCAATAAGCTCTGGTTTCGGCCGTTGCCGGAAACTATGGGGTAAATCGAAGAAAGCGAGCGTAAAACTGAATAATAGACAGGCGCTTCCGTCCAACAAACTTGGCGAGCGTCGCTGACGAGAGACTTCCCGCAAAGAAGTGGTAACCTCTCCCATCACCTTGCGCCGTTCCCAAAAACGCCTGTTTCCTTCGCTCATCTATATAACCGTATTCCAGCGACAAACTCCCTCAAGTGAAACCGGCTTTTTTTGAAAAAGCTGACAAGAAAAGCAAAAGGGCAGAGCGATTGACTTGAATCGCTCTGCCCTTTTGCTTTGATAACGCCTTTATTTACTTGATGTTAATACGGACCGTATTCGCCACTTTCCCGTTGACGGTGATCTCGACATCAACGTCGCCACGTCCGATCAAGGAACGATCCAAGCGAATGTTGAATTGATCAAGACCGATGAAGCCGGGAGTGACGCCTGCATAAAGCACTTCGCAGGTTACGCCGCCGATTTTGGCGCTGACGTTGGCCAATGTCGCATTGCGGAAACCTGTGCCGTAAAAGATGCCAAATGCCTGTTCCCCTACTGGCCCCAGATCAATCGGGATTGGAACAAAGC
>CAZXHW010000121.1:0-13067 GCA_964639915.1 uncultured Heliomicrobium sp. | reverse complement strand
GGAGTTGTTGCACAACGGTGGAGTGCAACATTATGCGGCGATGGCCTCGCTCGGTTTGTTCCGACAAACGGTTCTCACCTGCTGGGTCAAAGTCCCGAATCCGAATCGGCAGATCAAGGATCAGTTCTTGCCGACGTTCCGCCGGGAGATTAGCAGGAACGGTCTGAAGAAATTCCCGATTGCTCTTGCCAAAAGCTGGCAGGCGGTTTCGTCGGAACAGATTGTTCGCAGGATCATCAGCGAGGAGCAGGAAGCCTTTGATGAAGCGGAGAAGACGTTTCGCCAGATCGAACGCGAATGCCCGCTCAAGTTTACCCCCTTCAGTCGCGACGAACTCTGGGCCGCAGCCTTTCTCGGTCATCGGCTGAATGCGACTTCGATTCCAGTACTGCCTGATGACGGCACAGATCTGCGCGAATATCTGTGTGGTGAAACCATTGAATCGAGCGGCCATTACGTCATGCACGGCGCTTGTCCGGCAGCGTTGATCTCGATGTTCACGCCGCCGCAACCAACCGTCGCGGCTGATGCGTTGCGGCTGCTGTGCGTCAACAGCACTCTTAATTTCAGGCACACGATCATCAGCGAATTCATCTATCCCGATCAACGCCAGGGCATTAAACGTCTTGATCGGCGCATTGGCCAGGTTGGCCGCTCGGCAAACAGCTTGACTGGGAAACATAAGTTGTCCCCCGAAGCACGCGTCGCGCTGGAAGACCTCTCGTATTTGCGTCAGGACCTCGCTGGAGGTCGTGCGGCACTGACCCAGATGCGTTTCGCCGTAGTCGTTTACGGCACTCCAGCGCGAACGCGCGCCGAGCTTGCGGCATCGCTCAAAGAACTGGATCGAAATTGCGAGCAAATTATCTCCGAGGTTCGCAAAATCCCCGGTGCTGATGCCGACCGCGAAGAGCCTGCCGCGTTGCGCGTGCTTTATCAGAAAGCGCTTCTGGGTGAAACCGATGCACGGAAGACAGGGCGCGAGATTACCGAAACCACAAACTCGCTGGCTCCGCTTGTGCCGACCGAATCCGAATGGACAGGCGCGCCGCGACCGCACACGCTGTTTTCTCTGCCAACGGGAAAGCTGATCGGCTTTGATCTTTTTGATCGCCAGTTGCTCCCATCGCCGCTTGTCCTGGCGTTAGCGGCCCCGCGTGGCGGCAAGAGCGTATTACTGGCGCGAATGATTTGTGACGTTCTGGCCTGCAAAGCACATGCGCGCGTGAGAGCAATTGATTTCGGCGAATCATTCGGCCCGCTGGTTGATGTGCTTGGCGGTCGTCACTTGCGATTTGACCCAGGCACGGACAAGACCATAAATGTTTGGGATTACGACGGGCTTGAACGCGGCGAGATGCCCGATGAAGTGCAGGTCGGCTTCGTCGTTGGCGATTTGATGCAACTGGCCCGCGTTCCGGCGAGCGATGCTCTTGCTGAAGACATCCTGACCACGCTGGTCAATGAAGTCTACCGAAACGAAGTCCCGCGCAATCGCTCCGGATTGCTCAAGCACGAGCCGCGCCTTTCACATTTGGTTGATTATCTCAGCACTTGGCCTTTCAAGGGGGCGGCGGCAAACCGTGCTGAGGAATTGAAGCTTGCACTGAGTCAATTCTGCGGCCACAGCTTTCTGGACGCGCCCACGCATCCAGAGTTCGCTGGTGATTCGTCGTTTGACGTTTACGAACTCGATAGCTTGGAGAAATTTCCGGAGCGAGTGCGCGAATCACTCGCCTATCGTGCCTCCGCCCGCGTCCTGCGTGCCATCGGCAAGCTCAATGAGGATGGGACGCGCTCGCCAACGCTGCTGGTCTTTGATGAAGTCTGGAAGATCAAAGAGAAGTACCCGCGCATCCTTGATGTCATCAAACACGGCGCGCGCACCGGTGGGAAAGAGAACGTCGTGACGATTCTGGCGACGCAAGCTTACGAAGATTTATCTGGCATTCCAGACATCGCCAAAACCGCCGGAGTCAAAATCATCGGCAAACAGATCGGCGATTACTCAACGCTGGTTGAAGACAGTGGTTTGTCGCTGCAAGCCGCCGCGGCCATCAGCGTGATTCACAACGTTCCCGGATCACACGCCCAGTTTCTGCTGGTGATCGGTTCAGGCGAAGACAAGATCGTCCAGATGGTGCAGTGCGATCTGTCGCCGACCGAACTTTGGACTTTCACAACCAACCCCGATGAACGCAATGCGCGCGCTCGCTTGCTGACACTTAAGCCCAATTGGTCATTAGCACAGGTTATCTCCTGGCTGGCGGACTTTTATCCACAGGGACTTACGTGCCTGGGACTTGTGAAGATAGATGAATCATTACTCGGTTGAAGGGAAGGAGGGAGAGATGAATCAACAAGTCATGCTCAGGCCGGTAATCATCGGCATCCTTATCACCACTCTGCTGATGCCTGTTCCGGCGCAGGCGCAGTGGACGGTCTTTGATCCGGCGAACTACGGCCTTCAGTTAAAAAAGCAGTTGGAAGAACTCAACCGCTGGCTTGAGACGATCAATCAATACTCTCGGATGTATGAGAACGCCGCTGGGCAACTCACAAATTTGAAAGGCATTCTGCGCACGGCTGATGAATTACTGGCGCAAGACAAAAGGCTGCGCTCGCTGATGAGCAATTGGGGACAGGTCATCCGGTTGAGTTTTCGCATCAAGAATCAACTGACCAATCTTATCACCGGCAATATCCGCGCGATTGCCAATATGGCACAGCGACTGCGCAATGGCATCTTTGATCCCGAAGCTGACCGGCGCGATTTTGAAGAGTATTTGCGCTACGGCATCGGCCGCACCGCGCAGGATACGGAGTCAGAGCTTGAGCGGTTGAAGAAGATGGACAATCAGTTCGAGCGGCTGGAATACGATCATCAGATCGCCGCCGACAAGGCCGCCCAGCTTCAGGTTTATCTCGAAGGTAAGAAGGAAGAGTTGGAGCGGTTGAAGAACTGCGACGATTGCACTGAGAAGGATCGTGACCTTGAGCGCCTTTCGTTCGAGGTCGCCAAGCTGGAAGAAAAGATGACTCAAGCGCAGGCCGAGGTCAGCCGCTTGAACGACCTGAAGGCCAAACGCGCCGAAGCAATCTACCAAGTCGAAATGCAGCGCATTCACTTCGGACGCACGATCCGCAGTATGAGCCGTGCCTGGAAAGGCATCACAACCGCAACACAGGAACTGCGCGAAAAATTGGAGCAGGCGAATGATGGCAACTGAAAAGGTAAAACGAGGTCTGTCAGCACAGTTGACTGCGATCAGTTTGTTCACTCTGTTTTTCTGTGCCCCACTGGTGATGGCGCAATCCCCCACGCCATCACCAGCCCCAGCGAATGTCGCCAATGTCGCAGGCGCTGATGCGCTCACGGAACTTGTCATCGTCGCTGGCAGTCTGATTCCACGTGTTCAAGAAGCGATTGAAAGTCCTCTGGTCAAAGGGCTTGAAAATCTAGCATTCTGGCTTTCGGTGATCGTGATGATGTTTTCGTTTGCCCGCCTGTTTCGTGAAAACGATGGCGCGTCGAAGGACCTCTTCTGGTGGTGCTTCCGGCTGGCGATTGTTTTCACGCTTTTCGGTACTGGACGCACAATCATCAATACCTGGGGCCAAATCGGCTACGACATCGTCAATGTTACGGAGTTCAGGAAAGTCTTTTGGGACGCCGAGATCGAATTCAACTCGAACTACGACAAATTCACCGAAGGGATGTTTCTGGTCAAAGCGACCGGCACAACTGAAGCTTTAGCTGCTCTCACAACAAATGATGTCAACCTGCGCAACATTACCAGCGCGACCAACCCGGCAGCGTGGAATCTGCCAAACATTTTCATTGGCCTCACCATTGGTCGTGCCATTCTGCAATTCTCCCAAATCTTTCTGGCCTTGCTTGGCGCGTTTATCACAATCGCCTTGCGGCTGTTCGCGCCTTTTGCAATTGCACTTGCGATTGACCGCTCGCTGGCTCAGCGTATCTCGTATCCCTTCGCTTGGAGCGCCGCAGTCTTCACGATGGTCACGCCACTTGTCAGCCATATACTCGGATACATCGTCTATCAGGTTGGCAATATGGCGTTGACGATTATCAAACCGGAGAGTCAGATTTTCACGCTGGCCGCTGATGGCTCAATCAGCGGAGACCCGAATACGGTCGGCCCGGCAACTGCTGCCTGTATCGTGCTGATCGTATTGATGGTCGTCAGTTCGCTATTGCTGCTCGCCTCCCCCTACATCAGCTACAAGCTCGCCTTCGGTCAAATCTTTGAAGCCGTTTCGGCGACTGCGGCAGGATGGATGGGCGCGTTGACCGCGACTGGCATTGAGATCGCGGGCATCACGTTCGGCTCTGCCCTACAGCGACAAGCCAGCGAGACGCGGATTGAAGGACAGGCACAGGCCGAAATCGCCAGGGCGATGGCAGGAAGAGAGGCGAGCGACCTGCAAACCCGCGCACATAAGATTCTTGGTTTACAATCAGCCTCTGCCAGCCGTGTTCAAGCTCTCGGCGCAATCTCCGGTGGTTACGCAATGGCGCTGCAGATGAATGAAGCTCAAAGACAGGCGACAACTGGTTTGGTGGAACAGAGTCGGCAGCAACAAGTCATCGGCATACTTGCCGACCGCAGCTTCGGGCAAAGATCGGCAGGAATTCAGGCAAGCCGGGAAGAACGTGATCTGCTCATCACGCAGGCACAACAAAATACCAGCACGCTGATCCACCGCACTGCCGACGTTGGTGAACACGCGGTCACTGGGATTGCCAAGCTTGGGGGAGATTCTTTGCCACTATTGCCCGCCGCACCCTATGCAATGAAGATCGTGACAGACGTTGGCAGAGGCGCGGCTGACATCTCCATGAATAACACTACGACTGATGCGAAAGTGAATTCAGTCCGCATTGCCGGGCAGAGCCAGGTCGAGAATTACGAATCCACGACAAAGATGCGCGAATACGCCTCCGACATCTACGCCGAGCGGGCAACGAGCATCTCAAATCAGCAGGCATCGGCAAACAACGCGGCCGCTCGCGTTAACCGAGACTTTGCAGCAGGCGGCGTCGAAAGCGCCTACCGCAAACAGGTGCAAGGCGTCACGCAGGCTTATCAACTCAGCCTCGATGCCAATCAGATCAATCTGACCGGCGCGATGAAAGCGGCAGAGATTATGCGATCCTCAGGGATGAAAGCTGTGAAGCTTGATCAGATGTCACAGATCGTCAGTACGCTGAGTCGAGATTTAGCGAGACGCACCGAACTGGCGATGTCCCTAAGGTATTGAGCCTGGAAAATACATGAGGAACTGAATCGGCCGGCTTGCAATTACTGCCTGCGGCGTGAACATTGAAAGGCAGGTCGCTGAAATCGGGTTTGACTGGCCTGCTTCTGTTTGTTAGCCTTCGAGTGTGTTTATGCCAATGAAGCTGGGTCAAAAATTGTTGAGATCGAGGGGCTTGCGTCGCTCATTAGCGATTCTCTTGCTGGCGTTCGCCGTTTTTGATTTGGTTATTGTTGATACGTTTTACCCACAGCTTTGCAATGATGAGCAAGTACCGCACCTTTTCTCTACTCCCATCCAGTCAACTGAAGTGGCTGTCAATAAGTCAGTAGCAATCACAAATCATGACTCACGGCCCAGCCGGGATTCGCTTCCATCTTCGACGCCATCTTCGACTGATGAAGACTGCTTTTGCTGCTGCTCGCATATCATGCTGGGCTATGTGGTGAATGCGGTCGCATCCCTAGCTCCGCCGAGCGCTATTATTCCAATTGACGGCATTCTTCCATCGGCTCCGCCTCAAGACACCTATCGCCCTCCCCGCTTCGCCTAACTTGCCGCTCCGGCGACAACCACACTCCTTTCATTTAATTCGGATTTATGCGCTGAAACGCGCGTGAGCAGTCGTCGTGGAGTTTTTCCACGTCGGCATAGCTTTCGTGATGAGCGCACATCATTTGGAGGCAGCACTTATGCCGTGTCTGAAACGACCGCCGCGCTGTGATGGCGGCGCATCTTATTTCGTTCACTTTGGCTCAATACTTTTAGCTCTTCTCATTCCCTTCAACATCGCTGCCGGGCAGAGTCCGGCCAATCCGCAGGCCGTCAAAACTGAAATCGCTTCGAGCCGCAGTGATTCCGATCCTTCTCTCAACGGGACAACTCCGGCCTTAAATTGGGTGGAGCCATACGTTGACCCGGCGCAAGGGGCATTGGCGATTGATTTGGTGCGCCGCGCGCTGGCGTCAAATGCCGAACTGGCCGCCGTGCGAATTGAGATTGATCGCGCTCGCGCCCGGTTGCGACAGGCCGGACTGCGCCCGAATCCGTCCGTTGATTTCGAGCGGCAGAACGGCGTCTTCAATTCGCCTGGTGAAAGCTCGACCTCAGTCGGATTCTCCTTGCCGCTGGAACTGGCAGGCCAGCGCGGAAGGCGGATTGATTTTGCGCGGGTCGCATTGGAAGCCTCCGCAGCCGAAGTCGCGGATCGTGAACGGCGGCTGGCCAGTGAAGTTCGTCTGGCTTATGCCGAGGCTCTGGCGGCGGTGCGCGAGTTGGAGGTGACGCAAAGCCTGAACACGGTTGATGTCGAAACGGCGCGCATCGTCGAGGTTCGGATGAATGAAGGCGACGCCGCGCCGCTGGAATTGAATTTGCTGCGCGCGGAAGTTGACCGGCTGCGGGCGCGGCGCGTGCTGATCGAAGGGCGGTTACAGGTGTCACTGCTCAAGCTCAAACAGCTTACGGGCATCCCCGCGGATGAACTGCTGCGGCTGCGAGAAACTTTGGTCGCGCCGCTTTTGCTTGAGCCGCCCGCCACGCTTGAGGCGGCTGTGGAGATTGCACTGCGCACGCGGCCCGATCTGAAGTTCGCTCGTCTGGCCGAAGAAGTCGCGCAAGCCGGTTACCGCCTGGCAAAAGCGGAAGCCGCGCCACAAGTGACGGCCTTCACGCGCTACGGGCAAACCTCATCCGCTTTTGACGAAACGCCGGTTGGCTTTCTGCAAGACCGGGACAAGCTCTTCAGCTTCGGCGTCTTGATCACGCTGCCGATTCTCAATCGCAATCAGGGCGCGAAGGCCGAAGCGCAACTGGCGATCACCCAGGCGCAGAGGCGGCGCGAGTTCGCAGAATCGCTCGTGCGCGCGGAAGTCGCGTCGGCTTATCGCCGCTACGAAGCGGCGCAGGCGTCGTTCCGACTCTACGAACAGGGCGTCATCGCGCGCTCTACCCAAAACGTTCGCACGATGCGCGCTGCATATGAGGCAGGCGCGTATCGCGTCAGCGAATTGCTGGCCGAACAACGGCGGCTGATTGATTCGCAACGCGAAATGACCGAGGCGTTAACTGAACGCTACCGCGCGCTGGCCGAGATGCAGGCCGCGCTCGGCGCAACCATTCAACAGTGAGGAAAGAAATGATCGAAGAAAAAGACAACGCAACACACCCGGACGCGAAGCCGCGCTTGCGCCCCCGTCCAGCACTCTTCGTAGCCATTGGTCTGGCCCTGATTGTACTGATCGGCCTGTTTTACTGGATGCGCGACCCGCGCCCGGCGACAAAAGGGCAACCCGCCGCCGCCGCGAAAAAAGACGAGCATGGCAAAGAGGGTGGGGAGGGCGAAGAACACAAGGAAGGCGGGTCGGTCGAGCTTGAGCCGGAGGCATTAAAGGCGGCCGGGATCGAGACCGCCGAGGTGACCGAGCGTCAGGCCGGGGCGCTGCTGCGCGTGACGGGCACGGTCGAGACCAACCAGCAGCAGACGCAGCAAGTGACGCCGCTAGTTGCGGGGCGCGTCGAACGCGTCAACATCGCGCTCGGCGACCGCGTGCGCGCGGGCACGGTCATCGCCGTTGTCTCCAGCCCGGAGGCCGCCGAAATGCACGGCAAGCTGCACGAAGCCGAGACGCGGCTGCGGCTGGGCGAGCAGAACCTGGCGCGCGTGCAGCAGGCCGAAAACCGCGTCGCCGTGCTGTCGGCCAAAGCCAAGCTGGATGAGGCCGAGGCGACGCTGCGCCGCACGCGCCGGCTGATCGAACTCGGTGCGGGAGCGGGCAAGGATTTGATCTCCGCCGAAGCCGAACAGCAGCGCGCCAAGGCCGAGTATGACTTTCAAAGCAACATCTCGCTCAACCGTGAGGTGCAGCAGGCGCGCGCCGAGGTCGAGACGGCGCGCACCGAGGTCACGCACTACCGCAACAGCCTGCGCACGGTCGGGGCGGCTGTCTCCGCGGAAGGGCATGACCAAAGGCCGCACGACACCTCAACCATCACGCTGCGCGCGCCCGTCTCAGGCACGGTGACCGAGCGCATGGTCAATGCCGGGGCGGGGATTGAGGTCGGCAAGCCCATCTTCACCATCGCCAACATCTCCACACTCTGGATCATCGCGAATGTGCCCGAAGCGCAGGTGGGTCGCCTCCGCGTAGGCGCGCCCGCCGAAGTGCGGTCTGCCGCGCTCGGCGATAGCGTCTTTAACGGGCGCGTCACCTACATTGACCCGACTCTGAACGAAGAGACGCGCACGGCGCGCGTCCGTGTCGAGATCGCCAACCGGCAGGAGCGGCTGAAGGTTGGAATGTTCGTCGAGGTCGGCTTCCAAAGCGTGCTCGCGGCTCCGGGCGCTCCGGCAGAGAGCGCGGTGGCCATCCCAGAAGACGCCGTCCAGCGCATCGCTGAGCGCACCGTGGTCTTTCTCCCGGAGGAAGGCAAGGAGGGCCACTTCGAGGTGCGCGACATTGAAGTCGGCGGCACGCAGGACCGCTTCACCCGCGTCACGAGCGGCCTCAAGCCCGGCGAGCGCGTGGTGACGAAGGGGAGCTTCACGCTCAAGACGATGCTGCTCAAGGGAGAAATGGGAGAGCACGGACACTGATCGCGATGGGGGCCGTTCACCGCGTTTCATCTTGTGCAAGCGTGGTGACGGCCTGCTGACCGGTCGCTGAGAGAATTTATGATCAATGCACTAATTCGTTTTTCTGTTTCGCAACGCCTGCTCGTATTGCTGATGGTGGGGATCATGGTCGGCGCGGGCCTCTACAGCCTGCTCAATCTGCCGATTGACGCAGTGCCTGACGTAACGAACGTCCAGGTGCAGGTGCTGACCGCCGCGCCATCGCTCGCGCCGCTCGAAATTGAACGGCAGATTACTTTCCCGGTCGAAGTGGCGATGAGCGGTTTGCCGGACATCGAGGAGATTCGCTCGGTCTCGAAGTTCGGCCTCTCCGCCGTGACGGTCGTCTTTGACGATGCGGTGGACACCTACTTCGCGCGGCAACTCGTGCTCGAACGGCTGTCGCAGGCGCGCGAGCAGATTCCGCAAAACATCGGCTCGCCAGAGATGGGGCCGATCTCGACGGGCTTGGGCGAAATCTACCAGTACGAACTCCGGCCCGCGCCGGGCGAAGAAGGCAAGAAGTATGACGCGACGGCGCTGCGCACGATTCAGGATTGGAGCGTGCGGCGGCAACTGCTCGGCGTGCCCGGCGTCACCGAGGTCAACAGTTTCGGAGGCCAGGAGAAGCAATACCAGGTGCGGCTCGACCCGGCGAAACTGATGTCTTACGGGCTTTCCTTGCGCGACGTGCTGGAAGCCGTTGCGCGCAACAACGCCAACGTCGGCGGCGCTTACATCGAGCATGGCGCCGAGCAGTATCTGCTGCGCGGCATCGGGCTGGCTGAATCGGCCAGCGACATTGCCAACATCGTCGTCAAGGCGGGCAAGGAAGGAATCCCCATTTTCGTGCGCGACCTGGGCGAGGTGGTTGAGGGCGCGACCGTGCGGCAGGGCGCGGTGACGGCTGACGGCAAGGGCGAGATCGTTGCGGGGATCGCCATGATGCTCAAGGGCGAGAACTCGCGCGCGGTGGTCAACCGGGTCAAGGAGCGGGTCGAGCAGGTCAAGAAGACCTTGCCCAAAGGAGTCGAACTCGTTCCGTTTTACGACCGCACGGAGCTGGTGGACCGCACGGTCAAAACGGTCGTGACCAATCTGGTCGAAGGCGCGATCCTGGTCATCGTCGTGCTCATCCTGCTGCTCGGCAACTGGCGCGGGGCGCTGCTGGTGGCGACGATCATTCCGCTCTCGATGCTCTTCGCCGCGATCCTGATGCGCATCTTCAATGTGTCCGGCAACCTGATGAGTCTGGGCGCGCTCGACTTCGGATTGATCGTGGACGGAGCGGTGGTGATGGTCGAGAACACCGTCCGACGGCGCGCCGAAGCGCAGCACGCCGGTTCAAGCGAGAAGCCGGAACGCACGATCCTTGAATCCTGCGTGGAAGTCGGGCGTCCGGTCGTCTTCGCCGTGGCGATCATCATGATCGTCTACCTGCCGATCCTGAGCCTGGTCGGCATTGAAGGGAAAATGTTCAAGCCGATGGCGCTGACCGTCGTGTTTGCGCTGCTCGGCTCGCTGATTCTGTCACTGACTTACCTGCCGGCGGCGATGACCTTCATCCTGCGCGGGCACGTGTCCGAGAACGAGAGCTTCTTCATCCGCTACGCTAAAAAGTGGTACCGCCCGGCTTTCAACTGGGTGCTGGGCTGGCGCCGGACGGCTGTGCTGGCGGCGGCGGCGTTAGTGCTGGTGAGCGGCGTCATCTTCCCGTTCCTCGGTTCGGAGTTCATCCCGCGCCTTGACGAAGGCTCGCTCGCGGTGCAGGTGCAGCAACTGCCCAGCGTCTCGCTGTCGCAATCCGTCCGCACCGTCACCGAAGTCGAGAAGGTGCTCATGACCTTCCCCGAAGTCAGAAAGGTGATCTCGAAAACGGGGCGCGCCGAGGTCGCCACCGACCCGATGAGCGTGGACTTCAGCGATCTCTATCTCGAGATGAAGCCGCCATCGGAGTGGACGACGACGAAGAGCAAGACGGAGTTGGTCGAGAAGATGTCGGAGGCGCTGGAGAAGCGTGTGCCGAACGCCTCCTTCAGCTTCTCGCAACCAATCGAGTTGCGCGTCGCGGAACTGATTTCGGGCGTGCGCTCGGACATCGCCATCAAGCTCTTCGGCGACGATCTGGACACGCTCAAACAGACCGCCGACCAGATCGGCGCGGTCGTGAGCAAGGTGCCCGGCGCGGCGGACGCGAAAGTGGAAGCGACTTCGGGTTTGCCGCAGTTGCAGATCAAACCCGACCGCGCCGCCATCGCGCGCTACGGGATCAACGTCGAGGACGTCAACAACCTGGTCGAATCAATCGTCGCGGGCAAGAACGCGGGACTGGTCTACGAGGGCGAGAAGCGTTTTGACCTTGTCGTCCGGCTCGCTGATGAGTCGAGCCGCGATGTGGAGACGATCAAAAACCTGCTCGTGTCAGCGCCGAACGGCTCGCGCATCCCGCTGGCGCAGCTCGCCGACATCAAGCTGATCGAAGGCCCCGCGCAAATCTCGCGCGAAGACACGCGCCGCCGCATCGGCATCGAGTTGAACGTGCGCGGCCGCGACATCGGCAGCTTCGTCAAGGATGCGCAAGCCGCGATTGACCAGCAGGTGAAGCTCCCGGCGGGGTACTACCTGACCTGGGGCGGGACCTTCGAGAACCTGCAACGCGCGTCAGAAAGGCTGCTGATCGTGGTGCCGCTGGCGCTCTTCCTGATCTTCGTGCTGCTCTTCACGACGTTCAACTCGGTGAAGCAGGCGCTGCTGATTTATACGGGCATCCCCTTCGCCATCGTCGGCGGCATCTTGGCTCTCGCGCTGCGCGGGATGCCGTTCTCGATCTCGGCGGGCGTGGGCTTCATCGCCCTATTCGGCGTGGCGGTGCTCAACGGGGTAGTGATGGTCAGTTACATCAACCATCTGCGCGAGGAGGGGCATTCAATCGCGGAGGCCGTGCGGGAGGGCGCGGAAACGCGACTGCGGCCCGTCCTGATGACGGCGCTCGTCGCCAGTCTCGGTTTCATCCCGATGGCGCTGGCGACTTCGGCTGGTGCTGAAGTCCAACGCCCATTAGCAACGGTCGTCATTGGCGGCCTGATCACTTCAACCCTGCTCACCTTGCTCATCCTGCCGATGCTCTATCAGTGGTTCGAGCGCGAGGAGGTTGAGCCAGTTCCCGGAGAAAAACACCATGAAGATCATCACGGCGATCATTCGCCCACTTATGCTGGACAAGGTGATTGATGAGCTTGAAAAGATCGAAGACTTTCCAGGCATGACCGTCACCGAGGCGCGCGGCTTCGGGCGCAGGCTCAGCAACCTGGAGGCGAGCGCGGCGCGCATAGATCCGCTCAAGGCGAAAACGCGGGTGGAAATCGCCGCGCCGGACGAGCAGGCACAGCAGATTCTCGAGACGCTCGTGCGCGCGGCTCACACCGGCCATCACGGCGACGGCAAAGTCTTCGTCTGGTCGTTGGAGTCCGCCGTGCGGGTGCAAACCGGCGAGAAGGATGAAGCGGCTCTGTGAAAGACTATGAATCGAATTCACCGATGGTACCGCGGATCGTTTTCATGGAAGAAGGTCCTGAATGTGGGCATCGTTCCCTGGGCGCTCAAGGAGCTTGATCTTGGAGAAGAGAAGACTACAAGTGCCGATAATTCGACGCGACATTTTGCAGTATCTGGCGTGGGTCATTGCTCTGGTCGCCACCGTCGGCAGCCTTTTCTTTAGCGAGGTAATGCAACTGCCGCCGTGCCTTCTCTGCTGGTATCAGCGCATCGCCATGTACCCGCTCGTTATCATCATCGGGAGCGGAATCGTCATGCGAGACAGCCGGATGAGGAATTACGCCTTGCCCGGTTGTCTGATCGGACTGGCCGTCTCGATTTACCACAATCTGCTTTACTACCGAATCATTCCGGAAAGTCTGGGGCCCTGCGTTCAGGGCATTTCGTGTACTTCGAGGCAGATCGAATGGCTCGGCTTCATCACGATTCCGTTGATGGCGCTTGCGGCATTCATTGGCCTGGCTTTGTGTTTGCTGTTTTATAAATCAGAACAAGCAGGAGAATCACATGCGTAAAGAGATCAAGATTTTGGTGTTGATCGGAGTCGTCGTCGTGATTGCCGCCATCGCCGGCGCAAACTATTACCGAAAATCAGTGCAGAGCGAACGTAAATCAG
>CAZXHW010000120.1:0-13102 GCA_964639915.1 uncultured Heliomicrobium sp. | reverse complement strand
GGTTTTCCAAATACAGATCTCCGGACAAATGCGCGTTTGCCACTGCTTCGGAAAAGACGGATAAAATTGCGTATTCGCGCTTTATGGCATCAGCCAGGGTCAGACTGGTTCCCTCCGGTCCATGCAGTCGAGTTGTGTCGTGGACGCCGCTTTGAATCATTCGATCCACGTCAAACAGCGGCACGCCGAGCCGGGAGTGTTTGCGATATTCGCTAATTAAGCCATATTCCAGTAACCTTGCATCCACCAAACCACGAATCAATGGAGCGGTTAAGGCACGTATGCCGGATCGCTCGATTTGCTCTTTGACTTCCAGGCTGATTTGAGCAGCCAGTTCCGGCGACAATCCTGTTTCTAAGATCAAGGCGTTGGCAATTCGCTGAGGGTCGAAACGCACAACATTTTCGTTCGATTGGCGGACCAAAAGCTCAGTTTCGGTCTGGCTAAAGCTGTCTTTGTCTTCAAGCTTATTCATGAACGTTGGGAGAGGATCAAGCCTATTTCAATTCCATAAGCGCATTGACCGCATGGTTTAACGGTCCGGCGCCATGGCCTATGTTGGGTGCTGAAAGCAAAGCTGCTTCCAAATAACGTTTGGCTCTGGAAACTGCTGTCAAAAGATCAGAACCGTGCGCCAATTGTGCCGCAATGGCGGCAGACAAAGTGCAACCGGTTCCATGCGTGTTTCGCGTTTCAATTTTTGACGCGCGAAACAGGTGAAAGTCATCGCCAGTATACAAAACATCTGTCGCTTCTTCAGGTAGGTGGCCGCCTTTTACTAATACCGCCCGAAAAGAAGTGGTGCCATTTAAGTTCGAAGGCCTTGATTGTGTTAAGTCAAAAATTTCCCTGGCAGCGCGTTTCATTCCTGCCAAATCATTGACTTCCATTCCAGATAGTCGTGCAGCCTCTTCCATATTGGGCGTAATGAGATTGGCCAGCGGAAAGAGTCTATCAACTAAATGGTTCATGGCTGTTTGATCAATTAAATCATAGCCGCTTGTGGAACGAATTACCGGATCAACCACTACATTCGGCAGCTTGTTGTTTTCAATCGCTTCAGCGGTAACTTCAATGGTTTCATATGAAGGCAGCATTCCGGTTTTGACTGCCGCGATCTTAAAATCATTGGCGACAGGCTGGATTTGCATACGCAAAGTATCGGCTGTTTGATGACAGGCTCCATAAACAGCCACAGTGTTTTGCGATGTCAAAGACGTGATTGCTGCTACGCCGAAGCAATTAAATGCTGCAAACGTTTTGATGTCGGCCAATACGCCTGCTCCACCAGATGGATCGAAACCAGCAATGGAGAGGGCTACTAGCATGGTAGGTATATTTCCAAGAGTTAAAGGGCACATACGCAAAGACATGAACAATTCGCGAATACAATATCCGGTGATGTCCTACCAGGAATATAGCATTATCTTGTGGCTCGGCAAAAGCAGTGATAAGGTAAAAAAGAAAAAGGTTGGCAAAAACATTTACCCTCGATCAAGGTTTTTGATTTCTGCTTTGGTGCAGAAAAGATTTCTAACACAAGATAGCTACTTACTGCATTTTATAATGAGGTTAAAGATAGATCGCTCCTTATGAAGGTGTTGTTGTTAAATAATGTTCCGGCCCCGTATTTTTCACCATTGTTTAATGAATTGGCCAAAGTGCCAGATTGGGAACTAACAGTTTGTTATACCTCTAGCTGGGTTTCGACGGTCGGCTGGAAAAATGACGAATTAGTTGGTGCAAGTTCGTGTAGAACCATCGTGCTGGATCGGATCAGGCCTCGGCTAAGCAAGCTTATCGGCGGTCCCTTGTCAGCAGCGTATACGTTAATAGCTTTATTAAATGATGAAAAGCCGGATTATTTAATTTGTTATGGATACACCTTGAAACCCCAGGTAGCCTTGATATGCTGGGCAATGTTAACTGCAACACGGTTCGCGCTAATCGGAGACGCCAATTATTATTTTGACCAGCCTGGAAGGTTGAAAGGAATTGCAAAAAAAAAATGGTTGCGCTTTGTTGTTAAAAAGGCGTCAGCGTTGATAGCAATTGGAACGGCCAGCAAGTTGTTTTGGCAGAAGTATGGGGCCTTGCCTTCGCAAATGTTCAAGTCATTATTGGTCGTAGACAATAAGTTTTTTCTGGCGGCCGTTAAGGCCAATGTCGCCGAATCGTTGAAATTACGTTCCCGGCTGGGTCTTGATGGTAAGGTCGTGTTTTTATTTGTTGGAAGGTTGATTAAGCGTAAAAATGTGGATTTGATTATTCAGGCGGCAAACCGTTTGGGTACCAATGAGTTGGGGATAGTCATCGCAGGTTCCGGAGACGACGATGTCAGATTGAAATTGCTGGCAGGAGATAACCCCAACATTGTTTTTGTGGGGAACGTTACTCCCCAAGAGGTTCCTGTTTTTTACAAGATGGCCGATGTTTTGGTATTGCCCGCCGACCATGAGCCTTGGGGATTGGTAATCAACGAGGCGATGGTATGTGGTTTGGCCATTATTGCCCATCAACATTGTGGAGCAGCAGTGGACTTGGTAGATAGCGATAATGGTATCAAGTTGCGGGACTTTTCCGTCGAAGAACTGGCAAAGGCGATGAAAGCGCTAGTCCAAAACCGGTCATTGTTACTAGACATGCAGGAAAATTCTCGGTTAAAGATTCAAGATTGGTCAATTGAGCAAGCGGCTGAGGGTATAGTTGAGGCCGTTAGGAGCACCTGTCAAAAATAAATGAACGCATCAATAGTTCTAATTGCCATCGTTGCTTGTTTTGCCTGGTTATTCGTTTATCGTTTTCGCGACAACTTCTTGCGCGCTTATGGGTTTTTCTTTCTGATTTTGATCGTATACGCAACTAATAAGGCTTACTACGGAATTTCTCCGGAAATGTCTGAAAGCACATTTAGCCCGCTAAGTTTAGTTCGCTGGGGGGCGCTTGGTTTTTTGACATGGTATTCCTGGCGAATGAAAGCATCAGGTGCGTACCGTGTTGAAGTGGCGTTAAGTCTGGTTGTTACGCTGTTTCTGTGCGACATGTTGCTATCAACACTGTATGCTGATAGTTTTAGTTATTCTTTCTTTCGGGCGATTAGCTTTATTCTGTTGGCTTATTCTGTCGTAAAAGGGATAGCAGTATATCTGTTTAATAGCTCGAATTGTATCAAGTTTTTTCAGCTAAAATATTACACTGCGTGGGTCATGTTAGTGCCTGCAATGGTCATGTTGCTTTCCGGATTTGGATACGGCATCACGATCATTATGAATCAATATGCGGGCTTTTTTGGCAATCAGAACATGTTTGGGACTTTTTCGGCATTGATAACTCCTTATGTGTTGTTTCATTGGAAAGTTGTTGCTCAGAAAAAATGGGCTAAATGGGCAGACGTTCTGCTTTTGTTTGTTATATTAGCGGGGCTTTGGTTTTCTAACTCCCGCAATGGAATGGTATCGTTTGTGCTTGCCATTGCCGTGTACTTCTATACGGTTAATTTGCAGAATCGTCTTAAAATAATTTTTGCTGCCATTTGTTTGCTTGTGATTTTGGCTGTTTCTCCGTCCCTGAAAAGTGATTTAGTAAGCTTTGTGCGTAAGGGTACGGATAAATCCGTACAGGTGACAGACCTTGCGTCGCAGATGTCAGAGGAAGAAAGGTTCAAGATGTGGACGGGTGTATGGCCGCTGTTTTGGAAGCAAAAATTAACCGGATACGGTTTTGCATCATCGCATTTATTGGTCTTTCCCTTTACTCGTGATGAAGAAGCGGGACGCGCATTGCATAATAGTTATTTGGAGATTTTTGGTGACTTGGGATTGCCAGGGTTTATTTTGTTATTCCTGTTACTTTGCCAGGTTTCAGCAAAAAGCGTGATGCTAATTCAACAGCGAGGCGAGTACTTAGAACGTAATATCAATGCCGTTTTTATTGCTGTGTTTGTTGCGGGTTCGGCAAATGCCTTCTTTGAGAGTTGGATGTTTTCAGTTGGCAATCTAACCTCATTGTTGTACTGGGTTCCCGTGGCAGGGGTCGTGGCTCGTTGGGCCTGGTCGCCTGCAACATGGCGTTCCAGATCAGATACGGATCAAACAAAGAGCGTTCTTCATTACACAAAGCCTTATCAACAGCAACCGCAAGGCTGATCCTAATACCTTTAATGCATAGCATATCCAAACTGACAGACCAGAAACCTGTTCGTCCAATCTTTGCCGCAATCATATTGGTGATGTTGTACCAGGCTTATGCGATTGGTTTGATCCCCTCTTATCCTACAGATGATGATGGAGCTTATGCGGCAGCCGGTTATCAAATTTGGATAACAGGAAAACCCGGTGTTTCCGGGTATAAGAATGTTGCAGGCATGGGGAATGACATTTATGCCCTTGGCCATATAGGAGCCGCATTTCAAGGCATCCTTATGAGGATGTTCGGTGTTAGCCTTGTCACCGCCCTGCTACCCTCATTGTTGATTGGATGCGCATGTTTGGTTTTTGTCTATCTTCTAGGGCGAGAGTTGTGGAGTGTTAAAGCTGGTGCATTAGCAGCCTTATTTCTCAGCCTTTCGGGAATATTTTTCAGTGCGGCGCATTCGGCGCGACCAGACTTGATGGTGGCGCTTTTTTTATTGGTGGCATTATGGTTGGCAGCTTCAGCCGCGAAAGAAAGGTTCTTTTGGCGATTGTTGTTTGCAGGGTTGGTGATGGGGTTTAGCGGAGACGTGCATCCCAACGGATTTTTACTGGCGCCATTGCCTTTGTTGTTTTGGATCATGCTCAAACGTCCTGACTGGCGGTTGTTAGTACGGGCTACGGCAGCATATGGAGCAGGTGGCGGGATAGGAATTTTGTACTGGGTTGCAACCCATTATTGGCCGAATCCTGAAGAGTTTCGCCGCCAGAGTTCCGTGCATGGTTTGGCAACACACGGCATAAAATTTTTGACTCATGGTGTGTTTGGATCATTAGCCGCAGAAGCTCAGCGTTATTTGAACTGGTTTTGGAATGCGCGCGGACATCGCCATTTGCCTGAAGGATTGTTGATGTTTGCCAGCGGCGCATTCTTATTGTGGAAAGGTGGAAGAACAGGACGGGCAGTTGTCGCAGTCTGGGCGGTGTTCTTTCTGATCGCTGCGGCCCTGATGAGTAATTCATTTGGATGGTATCTAATCTTTGCCTGGCCGGTACTGGCGTTATGGATGGCCAGAACTGTTGATCTGATTGAATTGAAATGGCTGGCAAGAGCAGTGACAGTAGTAATAATCACTGCTTACGTACTCAATCTTGGTTTATGGCAATGGAAAGCCAGCCAGGAAATCCCCATGAAAAACTGGTTGACCGATTTACGTGCGACGATTCCCGCTCAGGAGCCAGTTTTTGCCAGCGCGGGTCTTTGGTTTGCGTTTTGGGATAGAGATTTTACCCATGAGCCTTATTTGCCGTTTCGTGAAATAGAAGCAAAGCTTTATCCGGAAACTGGTTCAACCGGATGGGAAGTTGAACAGCGGAAACATGGCTGGCGTTACATTGCAGCGTATGGAAATTTGCGGCGTATGCTTGACCCTGAAATTCCGATTGAGGAAATGTTGAATGTTGAACAGTGGCGGAATCGTGCCGATGAAGTGATAAAAGCGCGCAACTTTTCCCTGAATCATTGCTCGGTGGTAACACGGTTTCGATCCAAAGAGGAAACCATCACGGTGCTTCGGGTCAAGGACGCAAACGCACCTTCCACAACCAATTCCCCCTGATTTTTGCCAAGAGTGATTACAGTCCTGTTCAATGCACTGGCCTCTACTGCTGGAGGCGGCTTGACGTATCTCCGGAATGTCTTGCCGTTGCTTGGCCGTACGGATGAATCGCAAAGTTTTGTGGTTTTGGTGCCGCCTATGCAGTTGCAGAGTTTTGCCACTTTGTCTCATGAAAGAATGAAGATAGAGACTGTAGAAATAGACGGTACGGCCAAAAGAATGTGGTGGGAGCAAACAAGTTTACGAAAGGTGATCAAATCGGAAGGCATTGATGTGCTGGTTTCGCTTGGCAATTTTGCGTTGCTGGCTTCGCCGATTCCACAGGTTCTGTTTAATCGCAACGACCTGCTTTTTTCAGATGACTTCGAACGCGATTTGAAACGGCGAAATTTGTCCGGTGCGTTAATCGCCCACCGGTTTAAGGCCTGGCTGGCGAAGCAATCAATCAAACAGGCTACGGTAAACGTTACGCCAACGGCGGCATTTGCCGAGCGAATTCGATCCGTGCCTGCGTTAAGAGATGTCAAAATTGAAACGCTTCGGTTTGGGTTTGATGCGGAAGGTTTTGTGAAAAATCCTGAGCCGCTGCCAGATTCGCTAACTGCGAAGTTGAATCTGAGCAAGGATTGTCGCCGGATTTTGTTTGTCAGTCACTATAACTACTTCCGGAACTTTGAAACCTTGATTCGCGCATTGCCGCTGATCAAGTCGCGCTTGAAGCAACGAACAGGCGAAAATGTGCAGTTGGTTTTAACGACCGATATCAAACGCGGCGCGAATTACGGAGGTTACGACGCATCAGCAGCAGCGGAACTGATTGACCAACTAGGCGTGCGCGAAGACATTGCAATGCTGGGGTCTGTGGATTACAGCAATCTTCACCAACTGTATAAACTCTGCGATGTGTTTGTTTGCCCTTCGTATTCGGAAAGTTTTGGGCATCCTTTGGTGGAGGCGATGGCCTCAGGCGTCCCAGTCGTTTCAGCGAATTTGCCTGTGCATCGTGAAATGTGCGGGGATGCTGCGATCTACTTCGACGTATTTGACGAAACCGATTTGGCTGAACAATGTGTTCAAGTGCTTGCCGATAGGAAATTAAGCGACAATCTACGCTTGAAAGGGTCGGAGCGGAGCCGGGAATTTTCCTGGAGCGAGCATGTTCGCCAATTAACCGCCTTGATCAGTCGTGTCGCCGGACAAAATCAATGATGACGACAAAATCAGCCAAGCTTTCTGTTTCCGTAATCGTTCCCGTCAAAAACGAAGAACGGAATATCGCCGCTTGTCTGGAAAGCGTGGCCTGGGCCGATGAAATCTGGCTGGTAGATTCGCACAGCACCGACCGAACCTGTGACATCGCAAAACAGTTTGGTGCAAAAGTGGTTCAGTTTGATTACACCGGAGGCTTTCCGAAAAAGAAAAACTGGGCGCTGCAAAATCTCAATTTTAAGCACGAATGGGTTTTGCTATTGGATGCGGACGAGCGGGTAATGCCGGAACTGCAGACTGAAATAGCGGAAGTCTTGAAGCAAGCTGACAGCGCCGATGGGTATTATTTGAATCGGCGGCTGATTTTTCTGGGCCGATGGATCAAGCATTGCGGTTGGTATCCAAGCTGGAACTTGCGGCTGTTCAAATATCGGCTTGGACGCTTTGAGCGACCTCATGCAGAAGATGTTGAAAACGCCGGTGATGTGGAAGTTCATGAGCACGTTCTGCTCAATGGACGAACTGATTATTTGAAACACGATCTGCTGCACGAAGATTTCAAAAGCATTTACCATTTCATTGAGCGGCACAATCGCTACTCGAATTGGGAAGCTAGGGTGTATTCGAACTTGGCGGCTGGTGAATCTGGCGCCAGCAGCGTCAAGGCTTCAATGTTCGGTTCGCCGATTGAGCGCAAGCGTTTCATCAAACAGTTGTGGTCGCGGATGCCGTTTCGCCCGATGCTGCGGTTTGTGTGGATGTATTTTGTCAAACTCGGTTTTCTGGATGGGCGCGCCGGGCTGATTTTCTGCACGCTAATGACCATGCACGAAGCTGTGATTGCAGCGAAAATTTACGAACAACAGCTTCAGAATGGAAATCCTTCTTCCCCAATGCCAACTGCTGAAGATATTGCCACCAACCACCAACCACCAACTATCAACCACCAATAAATTATGTGTGGAATTTGCGGCATCGTCGGCAATGTTGACCCAAGCGTGATTGAGCGTATGACGCTCAGTTTGACGCATCGAGGGCCGGACGATGGCGGCATAGAAATCTTCCCCAACCACAAACTGGCGTTTGGCCATCGGCGGTTGAGCATTATTGATCTTTCGCCATCTGGCCGTCAGCCGATGAGCAACGAAGACGGGAGTGTTTGGATCAGTTTCAACGGCGAGATTTATAACTATCTTGAGTTGAAGGCCAAGCTCGATCCGCAGCAACACCGTTTTGCGTCGCAAACAGACAGTGAAGTTCTGCTGCATCTTTACGAAGAGCAGGGTCTGGAAGGCTTCAAAACGCTAAACGGAATGTTTGCCTTTGCGCTGTACGATGCCCGGCGAGAGCGGCTGTTTTTGGTGCGCGATCATCTGGGCGTCAAACCGCTTTATTACACCGAAGCCAGCGGCCAATTGCTATTCGGTTCGGAAATCAAAGCGATTTTGGCGGCGGGTGCGTATTCGCCGGAAATTGACTGGCAATCGGCGCATGATTTCTTTTCGTTTCTATACGTGCCTGCGCCGCAAACCATCTTTCGTGGGATTCAAGCATTACCGCCTGCGCATTGGCTGGAATACGACTTGCGCTCGCGCCGCATCGTGAAGATCGAACGGTATTGGAACGTTGCCGACTGGGGACGGCAAAACGTGCGAAGCGACGAAATTGAGTTGTCAGTTGAATTGCGCAAGTTGATGGGCAACGCAGTTGAAAAGCAGATGGTGGCGGATGTGCCGCTAGGAGCCTTTCTTTCCGGCGGCGTTGATTCTAATGTGATTGTTGGATTGATGGCGTCGCAGTCGAAACAAGTCAAAACCTTTACCGTGTCGTTTGATGAACCGGAGATGACGTATTACGACGAGCGCGCAGAAGCCAAGCGCGTCGCCGACAAGTTTTCAACGGAACATCATGAATTGACGATTGACCTTTCGCGCCCGGAAGAAATGCTGGATTTGATTGAACATTTCGATCAGCCGTTCGGCAACACGACGTTTTTTTTGACTTACCTGTTGTCGCAATACACGCGCGAATCAGTGACGGTGGCTTTGTCCGGCGCGGGCGGAGATGAATTGTTTGGCGGGTATCCTCGTTACCGCGCGGTGCAAGCAATGAAGTATCTGCGCTTTATCCCGCGTGTGGCGGCAAAGGCTGCGCTGGCAGCTTTGTCTTTTCAACAAGACAATTTCAACGACCGGCGATTGCATCGCGCGCGCGCTTTGCTGGCCGGGCTGGATGCTGATCCGGCGCGCCAGTATCTGAAATGGGTGTATTACCTGGACGAAGATCGCAAGGCGAAATTGTTTGGCAAAACGGCTAACGGGAAACAGGCTTCGCACCGCGTATTGCAAGCTCACCTTGACCAGATTCCGCAGAACTGGGATGACGGAAATCGTTTTTCGTACCTGGATGTCGAAACTTTTCTGCCGGACAATTTGCTGGAATATTCCGACAAGATGAGCATGGCCTGGGCGCTGGAATTGCGCGTTCCTTTTCTTGATCCGCGCGTAGTCGAACTGGCCTTTCAGATTCCGTTTTCGATGAAGCTGAATCGCGAAGGCAGCAAGACAATTCTGCGCAAGACCTTTGCGGATCTGATACCGCCGGAAAACTTGCGCGTACCGAAAAAAGGCTTCAACGTGCCGCTTGGCGGCTGGATGCGGACGAAGCTGGATCGGTTTTTCGACGAACTGCTACCGCGCGATTATGTCCGACGCGAAGGCATTTTTGATTACAACTACATTCAACAATTGCGCGAAGAACATCGGCGCGGACAGCGTGACAATGCATACGAGTTGTTTGCCATTTTGATTTTCGACACCTGGTATCGGAAGTACATCACTGGCACGCTTCCAAAAAGGAGTTGGGGGACGGGAGATAGGGGATTGGCAACATCTGTTCAAGATCGTTCTTGAGACTAACCTTTTACCAACTTCCAGCCTCTAACTCCCAAAAAACAATGAAACAAGTAATTCAAAATTTCCGCTCCGGCGTGCTGAAAGTAGATGACGTGCCGGAAACGATTTGCCGCAGTGGCGGCATTCTGGTCGCAAATGTCGCGTCGCTGGTCAGCGCCGGAACCGAAAAGATGACGGTTGATCTGGCGCAAAAATCGCTGGTTGGCAAAGCCAAGGAGCGTCCCGATTTGGTCAGGCAAGTTTTCGGAAAACTTCGCCGCGATGGGTTACTGGCGACGCTGCGAACCGTGAAAGCAAAGCTCGATACGCCTGTGGCGCTTGGGTACAGTTGCGCTGGCGTGGTGCGCGAAGTCGGACGTGACGTTCAAGATTTTCAAGTTGGCGACCGCGTGGCTTGTGCGGGAATGAACTACGCTTCGCACGCCGAAACGATCTTTGTGCCGAAAAACCTGTCGGTCAGAATCCCGGAGGGCGTCACTTTTGACGAAGCTGCGTTTGTCACGCTTGGAGCGATTGCTTTGCAAGGTGTGCGAACTGCCGAAGTGAAACTCGGCGATTCTGTCGCGGTCATTGGGCTTGGGTTGCTGGGCCAACTGACGGTGCAGATTTTGAAAGCTGCCGGTTGCCGCGTCATCGGCATAGACCTGGAAGCGAGCAAAGTCGCGTTGGCTGCTGAATTCGGTTGCGATGCCGGAGTGCTTCGCGGCGATGACGTTGAATCGGCAGTCAAACAATTCACCGACTCGTTCGGAGCAGATGCGGTGATTGTGACTGCGGCGGCGGACACCAACGACCCGATTGAACTGGCCGGCGTGATCGCTCGTGACCGGGCAATTGTTTCGATGGTCGGCGCAGTGCGAATGGATATTCCGCGCAAGGTCTATTACGAAAAAGAATTACAACTGCGGCTGTCGCGTTCCTACGGCCCTGGGCGGTACGACGCTGAATACGAAGAGCGCGGCAAGGATTATCCCATCGGTTACGTTCGCTGGACGGAACGCCGGAACATGCAAGAGTTTTTGCGGCTGGTGGCGGCAAAAGCGGTCAAGCTGGACCGTTTAATCAGCCATCGAATTCCAATTGAACAGGCCGAACAAGCGTACGACATCATCACCGGCAAAACGCGGCAAAGCTATTTGGGAATTCTGCTGACGTATTCGCAAGCTGCCGGCGAACGTGGCGAAAAGCTGGTGAGTTTGCATTCGCCGCGGAAAGCCGCTGACGTTCGGTTGGGGATGATTGGCGCGGGCAATTTTGCCAAAAGCGTTTTGCTGCCACGTCTGGCGAAGCTCGGCGGAACGAACTTGGTCGGTTTGGCCACGTCAACCGGGCGAACTGCCAAAGCTGTTGGAGAACAGTTCGGCTTTGAGTTTTGTTCGACTGATTATCGCGAGCTTCTTCAGCGCGAAGACATCAACACGATCTTGATCGCCACACGGCACGACACGCACGCAGCCATGACTGCTGAAGCCATTCGCGCGGGCAAAACTGTCTTTGTCGAAAAACCGCTGGCAACAACCGAAGAAGATTTGGCCGAAGTCGTTACCGCGGTTGAACAAAATCAAGGCAAGTTACTGGTGGGGTTCAATCGCCGATTTTCTTCTTTGTCGGCGGAATTGAAACAACATTTTGACGGCGCTGGCGCGCTGGCGATTACATACCGAATCAATGCCGGAGAAATTCCGAAGGAAAGCTGGATTCAACAGGACGAAGGCGGTGGTCGCATCATCGGCGAAGTTTGCCACTTCGTGGATACCCTGCAATTTCTGACCGGTGCCGAACCTATGGAAGTCTTTGCGTACCGAAGCGCTATTGGGGCTGATACTTTGAGCATTGTTATCAAATTCAGCGACGGGTCGGTCGGCAACATCAATTACTTCGCCAGTGGCGACCGCGGATTGCCGAAAGAGCGCGTGGAAGTTTTTGGCGGCGGACGCTCAGCGGTGCTGGACGATTTTCGGCAGCTTGAACTGTGGCGCGACGGCAAACGCAAAACGTCAAAGCGACTGTCGCAGGACAAAGGCTTCGATCAGGAATTGGCGGCTTTTGTTGCGGCTGTGCGCGACGGCGGCGAAATGCCGATTGGCTGGCGCAGTTTGGTGATGACTACGCTGGCGACGTTTCGGATCGAAGATTCGCTGCGAAGCGGAAAACCGGAAGCTGTTTATTTGAGGTCGTAAGTTTGAACCTGTTGCTACTGTTCAGAACTCTGAAACCACTTCGGTGGGAGCAGTTGGTATATCGTCCGTGGCGAGTGGCTCAGTTCAGGTTGTATCGCGCGTTCCCACAACTGGCGTTTCGCCCAACGGTGTTTGGTTCAGCGGCATCATCGGTAGCCAAGGAATCGGTCAAAACCATTGGTCAGGTAGTCAATGAACAGTTCTTGCATTTGAATCAGCCACTTGCAGAATCTGAAGTTGCGTTGGAGGGCTTGGCGCAAAATCGCTTTACGTTTCTGAACCGCAGCTTGACGATTCAGCCGATTGACTGGAATCGGCGATACGAAAACCATCTTTGGAATTATCAGCTTCACTATTTCAACGTTGCGCCTGCGGCTGCTCGTGCGCTGATTGAACGCGGTGATGAGTCGCCTTGGCGATCTTGCCGACGGTTAATCGAAAGCTGGATTTCAGAAGCAAAGCCGGGGCGAAGCGATGGGTGGGATGCGTATCCAATTTCGCTGCGTGTCGTGAATTGGGTTTATGCATATGCGCTGGTGGCAGAAACCCAAGACGAAGAGTTTCTGGCCCGATGGCGCGCGAGCATTTTCGATCAACTTGGGTTTTTGCATCGCCATTTGGAACATCACCTCCTTGCGAATCATTTGCTGAAAAACGTCAAAGCTCTGGTTGTCGGCGGATTGTTTTTTCAAAACGAACTCTGGCTGACCGAAGGAGAGCAGTTGTTATGGCGCGAACTGGAAGAGCAGGTTTTGCCGGATGGCGGACATTACGAACGTTCGCCGATGTATCACGCCCAAGTGCTGGCGGACTTTTCGGAAAGTTATGCGCTGCTTTTGGCGTTTGGCCGGATCAAGCGCGACGAAACGATCGAGGCCAAATTACGCGCGATGGCGGATTTTCTAGCGGCGATGAGTTATCCAGACGGTTTTTTTGCTTTGTTCAATGATTCGGCAAATACGGCGGAAACGCGGCCGCGACCAATCCTGGAATCGGCTAAGCGAATTGTGAGATACACCGCCGACAGCGATTCAAAAACATTTCCGCAA
>CAZXHW010000119.1:0-13238 GCA_964639915.1 uncultured Heliomicrobium sp. | reverse complement strand
GGCCTTTTTTCTTTTTGCCCGGACTGCTTTTGGCGGGGGGCGTTATTTGACTGTGACGCTGAGCGTGTAATGCGCCATCGGATGCGCAACCACGTAAATATAATAACTGCCAGTTTTGGGGATTTTGCCGCTCCAACGCCGATCATTGTCAGACGCCTTCCCAAACATGACTTGCCCGCCGTTGAAGAAGTCGGAAGATTCGCTGACCGTGAACTCAGCGCGATTGTCATCCTTGCGCCTCCAAGAGATTTGCACTGTCATTGTCTGGCCTTTCCGCGCACGAATTACGTAGCTGTCATGCGACTCGCCGCCAATAGAGCCTTTGGCTGTTGCGGGGCTCCGCAGTCGTTTCTTGGGCGTTTTATCCTCTTGAGCATAGGTGACGTTTGCAGCAAGCACTACAATTGCCAGAACGAGGAGCGTCCAGGAAGCTCTTTTGAGATTGATCCGCATTTCATGTTTCTCCTTTTTTAAGGTTTGCTGCTGCACGGTAACACCAGCCTTTGTCGGGCGACAGTCGCTTCTATACACGGCTCACGAATTCTGAGTTAAACTCCGGCTGATAATTTTCAAGCATTGGGTAGCTTGTTCGTTTACTGATTTTCGGGAGGACACAGAAATGGATTTTGGATTGAAAGGCCGCGTGGCAATGATTGCTGCAGCCAGTAAAGGGCTTGGCAAAGCCTGCGCGTTGGCTTTGGCGCAGGAGGGTTGCAAGGTTTCGATCTGCTCACGCGACGCCAAAACTCTTGCAGCAGCGCGTGAAGAACTCGCCGCCTATGGCGAGGTGAAAACCTTTGTTGGGGACGTTTCTTCGGTGGAAAGCCTGGAAAACTGGTATCAGGCGACTGTCGAAAACTTCGGCCAAGTGGATATTTTGGTTACAAATACAGGCGGCCCGCCCGTCAGCCGGTTTATGCAATTGACGGACGACCAGTGGCTGGCTGGCGTTGAATCAACCTTGATGAATGTCGTTCGGTTGTCGCGTCTGGTGATTCCGGGAATGCAACAACGAAAATGGGGAAGAATCATTCATCTGACTTCACTGGTGGCCAAACAGCCA
This sequence comes from uncultured Heliomicrobium sp., assembly GCA_964639915.1. Classification (GTDB taxonomy): domain Bacteria; phylum Acidobacteriota; class Blastocatellia; order RBC074; family RBC074; genus RBC074. The sequence continues at coordinate 12,175 of CAZXHW010000119.1, read as the reverse complement.
ATTGACGAATTGACAATTTCCAGCACGCTACGCTCCGGGCTTTCGGGCTTAACGAAAACAATGGCTAATCAGTTGGGACCGGATAACATTACGGTCAACGCTATTTTGATGGGGCAAATCCTGACCGAACGGCAAAATGCCATTGCGGATGTGCGCGTGAAAGAGCAGGGAATCAGCTATGAAGAACATTTCCGGCGGGTTGCGGCGGAAATTCCCCTGCGTCGGCTGGGTGAACCGCGCGAAGTTGGCGAAGTCGTGGCCTTTCTGGCTTCGGAACGTGCCAGCTATCTGACTGGCGTTTCGCTGCAAGTGGATGGCGGACTGATACGCGGAACGATGTAATGGTTCAATACCGGAAGCAGTCGCGACCGGGTTTTTCTCAAATCTCATATTCAAATCAAAACGAGGAACACGAATGAAGCTTCTTGAAGGGAAATCTGCAATTGTTACCGGCTCTGGCCGAGGCATTGGACGAGCCGTCGCCACGTTGTTTGCCGAACATGGCGCTCACGTTGTCGTCAACGATCTGGATGGCGAAACTGCTGAGGGCGTCGTCAATTCCATCAATGCATCTGGAGGCGTCGCGACAGCTTGTGTCGGTAGCGTAACGGCGCCGGATTTTGCTGAAAAGGTCGTTCAAACTGCTGTGCAGGAATTTGGCAAGCTGGATATCATCGTCAACAACGCCGGATACACCTGGGATGGAGTGATCCAAAATGTCACCGATGAAATGTGGGAGGCGATGATCGCCGTTCACTTAACCGCGCCGTTCAAGATCATCCGCGCCGCAACACCTTATATGCGCGAAGCCGCCAAACGCGAAATGGCCGAAGGCAAGCGCATTCATCGCAAAATCATCAATGTGTCTTCGACTTCCGGCGTCGCTGGAAATCCGGGACAGGTGAATTATTCAGCAGGCAAAATGGGGATTGTCGGCGTAACCAAAACGCTGGCAAAAGAGTGGGGACGGTTCAGCATCAACGTCAATGCTGTAGCTTACGGCTTTATTGAAACGCGGCTAACCGCTCCCAAAGAAGCACAATCCCCGGTTCATGTCGGCGAAAACGAAATCCAGCTTGGTATCCCGGATCAAATGCGCCAGGCGGCAATGAATTACATTCCGCTCGGCCGCGCCGGAACACCGGAAGAAGCCGCCGGACCTGTGTTGTTTCTGGCTTCGCCTCTTTCAGATTATGTGACCGGTCATGTGGTTTTGGTGACGGGCGGATCGTACGTGTAAGGCAAGATGGATTATCGCCTGTCTCGAAGCTTCACTTTGAGACGGGCGATTTCTGCATCTTCCAGCGAAAGCCCCAGCGCCTTTTCCCATTGCCGCCGGGCTTCAGCCACTCGGCCAAGTTTTTGTAGCACATCACCTAAATGTTCATACGCGGTGGGATTGCGGCGAGAATACACCAGCGACTTTTCCAAACTTTCTTTCGCCTTTTCTGTGTTGCCGAGCTTGAATTGAGCCCAACCCAGACTGTCCAGAAAACGGGCGTTGATAGGTTCGATGGAGACGGCTTGTTCAATCAACTTCAATGCTTCCTGGGGGCGATTGCTGTGCTCAAGCAAAAAGTAGCCCAGATTGTTCAACGCTGTGGCGTTATCTGGGGACTGTTTTAGTAAATCGCGCAGAAGCTTTTCAGCTTCGGCGTGTTTTCCGGCTTTTTCCAAGGCCGAGCTGAGTTTGATGGTTCCTTCCGAATCCTCCGGGTTCAGGGCGATTGATTTGCGCGCAGCTTCTTCCGCTTCTTTCAATTTTCCGTGCTGGAAGTAAATTTGGCTCATCAGCAAATAAGCCACGGCATCATCGGTTTCATCTTCGGGCCGCCCCTTTACCAGATCGCGGAGGCGTTCAATGCTTTCATCCGCTCGTTTCAGATCGCTCAGAATCAACGCTTCCGTGTATTTCAGCGACTTTTCGTCGGGGTAACGGCGAACCGCTGCCCGCGTAATATCCAACGCTTCACGGCGCTTGCCTTCATCCTGCAGGTTTTCAATCGTTATTAAATCGGCCAGCGGGTTCTGTTCGTCAATCAATCGGCGCGTGCGCGTCAGCAGCGCTTGCATCTTCGTCTGATTGCCCGTGCGGCGGAAAATGGCTGCCAGCCGATTGGCGATTTCATTGAACAGCGGCGTGTTGGCTGGCGTCAGTGCATTTTTCCCCGTGTAATTTTCAAACGCTTGTTCGTATTGGGCGATGGCTTCTTCGTTCTGGCCCATCTCTTCATAGGTTTGCGCCAGTTCTAGCATCAAGTCCATGCGCGTTTCAGTTTCGAGTTTCGCCAATACCGTTTTCAGCGTTTCGACAGCGGCTTTGCGTTGACCTGCTCTGCGCTGCGCCAAGGCCAATAAACCGGCTGCACTGGCGTTTTCAGGCTCCATCACGCTGAATTCCCGCAATCGCTCAATGGCTTCGTTGTTTCGCCCGGCTCGAATCAGCGCGGAACCGTAACCGATCAAGATGCCAGGACTGTTGGCTGTTTTGAACAACTGGCCAAGGATTCTGACTTCTTCGTCGCTGGTACCCGCGACATGCAAAATGCTGATCAGGTTACGAGCATAGTCGCTGACCTCCGGATTCATTTCGTATGCGGTTCGAGCAGCGCCAATGGCTTCGGATTTGCGATTCTGGCTCAGGTAAATTTGCGAAAGCTGGTAATAAGCCCTATCCGGCGTCAATTCGGCGTTCATCAGCGTTTGGTAAAAAAACTGGTCGCTGGGGACAGGCGCGCCAGCCCATTTTTCCAGGGCCAGCGTCTGTTTCGCCAATTGATTTTTCATGCCGAACATCTCTGACAAAAAAGCCCAGGCTTCGGCATTTAATTGGTCTAGCTCCGTGACTTTTTCATAGGCAGAGATTGCCGGATCTAGCAAAGCCTGGCGAACATTGTTGTCAGAACGCGCAGCAAACATTCGAAGTCTTGCCAACAGCAAATGGCCGCTGACGGTTTTCGGATCAAGGCGAATTGCCTCCTGGCTTTCGCGCTCGGCCAGGGGCGGTTGATTAAGGTAAAAGAAATAGATTTCGCCCAGATCAACGTGTGGCTCAGAAGCAGTTGAATCCAACTGTATGGTTTCGCGGAATGCGCGAATGGCTTCTTCCAGCAGAGACCGGCTGTTGGCGCGAATGGCTTCATTTTTCAAACGCCGGGCTTCAATGAATTTCAAATAGGCTTGCTGGCGTTTTTGGGAATCGGCTGAAAAGTTGGATGCCAGCGTGGCATCTGTTTGCGCAAAGGCAACAATGCCGCTGCTTGGGAACAAGACGGACAACAGCACCAGCAAACGAAAACTCGACGCAAAAACCTTCATTATTCTCCAGTCACCGAGAGATTGGGGGTTGTGTTTTGGCGCTGTCGGCAACTGCGCGTTCCCATTCCCCTTTGCGGGGAAAGGTGTAAAGCAAGAGGAATAAACTGACCACGCCCAGCCGCCAACTGTACTGGTAATCTCCGGTCAGTTGATACAGCACCAATCCGCCAATTGCTGCAATTTCCGCCAGGGCGCAGATGATAATTGTCATTGTAAACAGATGTTGAAGCACTGCATTGGGGCCTCGCTGAGTTGCTGTTCCCATTAACATCTTCGACATCATAATCCGGCGCAATGCGACAACCACGACGCCAAGCACAATCACGGCGGAATAAGCCGGCTGCTGCCAGGTTTCGGTTCCGGGTTTGATGTCGTCAACCGTCATTACCTTGGCAACAAGCATGTTAATCAACACACTGATGCAAAATGCTCCTACAATAATTGCTGCCGTTCGATACCGCTGACCCAGCGCTTGTTGATGTTCGACAGGAATGTATTCCATAAATTATTCAGAAGGGTTTTTGAGTGCTCCATTTTCAATGATCAGGTCGTCTTTGGTTCCTCGTTTGTTGTCGGGACCTGCGGAATAAAGGCGATAGTTGGACGCAGTGCCGCGATATTCAAACTCTTTTCCCCACAGATCGAAGCGCGGAGCCGTAGGGAGATAGCGGGGGGAAAGAAAATCCAATAGCTCCGCGATTTCATCCGTTTCAGCAAATTGCCCATGATCTTTTTGATACGCCGTCAATCCTTCGGCCAGCTTTTGCAGCAAGGCTGTTGTCCGCCGGGCTTTTTCGCGTTTTATGGCTTCTTCCACCAGTTCAAACGATTCCCACTGGCGGTCGCCCAAGCGGACTTCAGCAACTTGCCAACCACTTTTTTCCTTTTTGACTCGGAAAGAGGTTTCAATCTGGGCTTCGATGATTGTGTTACCGCCGAATCCGGATTCGATCTTTTTGATCTGCACCTGATCTTTGTTCAGATTGGCTCCGGCCAGATGCTGCAATAGCTCGCGCGCCTGGCGCACACTCAAAGTTTCAGCCGCAGAAGTCATCGCCCAAACTCCTGTGATTGCCATCAGGCAAATTGCAGCAAGCAGCAAGAATTTCGCGGATTTCAGAGTTGATTTCATAAGCGCCTCAATTGAAGTTATGGGTCAAATTTGATTCGCGCCGATGGTAACAGACGATGCTGCAAGTTGGAAAACTCAGTCTTATACAGATTCACCGTCAGCCCTTTGCGAAGCCAAAAATTCCTTTCTGACTGCGAATGGCTAACGGTGAATTCTCCGAAGTTTACTTACCTTGCCGCTTCCACTTCGCGCGTTCTTCGCCCATCTTGGTCAACTTCTTCCAGCGGGATTTCTCCATGCGTTGGGCGAATTGATCCTGACGTCGCGCCAGATGATTCAGTTCCCGCTGCATCTTCAAATAGTTTTCTAAACGCCCGGCGTTTAGCACTCCATCTTTGATAGCAGCGCGAACTGCGCAACGAGGTTCGTTTTCATGTTTGCAATCGGTGAAATGGCAATTGGCAGCGATTCCTTCGACGTCTTCAAACGTCGTTTCGATTCCTTCGTCGGCGTCCCAGAGCTGAAGCTCACGCATACCCGGTGTGTCCAGCACCAAAGCGCCGTTAGGCATCAGGATCAATTCTCTGTGACGGGTTGTGTGTAACCCACGGTCGTCCTGCTCACGAATTTCTTTGACGGCCTGACGCTCAGAACCGATCAAGCGATTGATCAATGTGGATTTGCCTACGCCGGAAGAACCGATCAGCGCGATTGTCTGACCCGGAGTGAAGTATTGTTCCAATTCTTCCAGCCCTTCGTCTTTGATGGCGCAAATGGCGTGAACAGGCGCGCCCATGGAAACTGCGATAACATCTTCAAACTTGTTTCCAACATCATCACAAAGATCGGTTTTGGTTAGCAGGACAACGGGCTTTGCTCCGCTGTCCCAGGTGATGGTCAGATAACGTTCGATTCTGCGTGGGTTGAAATCCTGATTTAGCGATGTGACTAAAAACACGATGTCAATGTTAGCCCCAACAACCTGTTCTTCGGTTTTAGAGCCTTTGGTTTTGCGGGCAAACTTGCTGCGACGGGGCAGCACCGCGTGAATCATGGCTTTGTTTTCGGCTTTGATCATTCGTAGGGCTACCCAATCGCCGACCGCGGGAAGCTCGGCTCGGCTTGTAGCTTCGTGTTTCAGTTTGCCGCTGATTTCGGCCAGCATTTCCCCTTTGTCAGTCATAACTCTGTAAAACTGGTTATATTCCAGGGCAATACGGGCAGGAACCAGTCCCTCCTTGGCTAGTGGAGTGAAGTTGGCTTCAAAGTAATCGTCCCATCCGTAACGTTGAAGAAAGTTTCGATCAAAACTCATTTCAATTGTCTCCTAACAGTTGTCCGCTTTCGGATCGTAAATGGTGAGTGGTTGTCGTGATAGGCTGTGGGGAAGATGAGTTGCTGCAAGTGGACACAAAACAACCTCTTCATCGCATTGGGCGACGAAGCTCTTAGGTACACGCGAACAACTCATTTTTTAGCGGACAATCATAGGCACTTATTGAATCGAACTGATGATGGAAAGAGGATGCTACACGTTGCCCCTGACACAACGCAACCAATGCCGAGACTTTCGCAAACTTTCGCCGCCTGATGGCAATCAGATTCTGGCTAAAGCGCAGATTATGAAGAACGTAGCCTGGACGGTTCCGACCTTCGTGGGAACAAAACTTTACCTGCGTGACCGAAGGACGATTACAGCTCTAGAGCTAGGTTGACCCGAAACGGCAAAAAATCTGTGCCGGACAAAAAAGCGGTAACTTTGAATCGGCAGGGGACGTCTATTTGGGCAGGCTCACTGAGAAAAGCACCAGCCGGTGTTTCTTCAAAGGGGTATCCTCCTGTAAGCCGCTCGGAATTCGGAAGTCCGAGCGGCATTTTTACAGTTCAGTCGCTGTCTTGGTTGCAGTTTCAAAAATTTTGAGTTGTTTGCAGTAATTTGTCAGCGCAAGCGTTCAAACACCTTGTAGTTTTGGCCGTTTGCTTGCGCCACAAATTTTTAGTGGGTATGATCCCTTTCAGCATTAAATGATTGATCGTCCGATCATTCGGCGGCTTAATTCAAAGCCTTGGTTCGGGCAGGTAATTTTCAGTAAGGAGCCGGTTCAATGTCTATTCGCAGCAAGCTTACTTTGATCACGCTTTCCGCGTTCATCGCCCTTTACTCCGTTGTGGGAGGGATGCTTTCGCGGTCCAACAATCCTTTGGTAAGGGCTTTTGCCGACCCCGGACCATACGCGCAGTTGAGAATTTTCGAAGATGTCGTCAGGCACATCGTCAACGAATATGTAGAAAAGCCCGATCTTGAAAAAGTCCGCATCGGAGCGCTGCGCGGTCTGACCGACGGACTGGATCCTTTCAGCGCCTACCTGCTTCCACCGCAAGTCAAAGAATATCAATCCGGAAAATTAAATGTTGATGTGACAGGAATGGTCATTGGACAGTACTCCGGCTTCGCCTATGTGATTGCCGTAGTTCCCGGATCGCCAGCGGAAAAAGCGGGCGTTCGAGTCGGTGATGTGATTGAGTACATTGATGGCCATGCGACACGCGACCTGGATTTATATGATGTGCGTTCGTTGCTCAGTGGAGCACCGGGATCAAGTGTCGAGTTGGCATTGATCAATCGCAAGACGGACAAAATCAAACTCGTTCGCGGAAATGTTCCGACTGTGGCTCCCGAAGTGAAATCACTGGAACAGCAAGTCGGCTACATTAAAGTCCCGATCCTTAGCAAAGGACAGTCAGAAGCAATTGCCGCAGCAATTAAAGATGCAGTCAAAAAAGGTGCGAAATCCATTGTGCTCGATCTGCGTGGTTCTGCCGGAGGCGATTTGAAAGAAGGCGTGGCTGTCGCAGATTTCTTTTTGAAATCAGGCAAAATCGCTACGACTGTTGGCCGGAAAGACCAAGTGGTAGCAACTTACGAAGCCAAGGCAGACAATGATCTGACTGACCTGCCGGTTGCTGTGATTATTGATCGAACTTCTGCCGGAGCCTCTGAAATTGTCGCCGCCGCGATTATGGAAAATCAGCGCGGAGAAGTGGTCGGCGAACGCACCCTGTTTGGAATGGGCGTTGAACAGCAACTGTTTCCGATGGATGATGGCTCAGCTCTGTTGCTGACTACAGCACGTCACGCTTCGCCAAATGGAAAGATTTTTATGGCCGATGGCGTTGTGCCGAATGTGGAAGTGAAACGCGCGGATTTGGCTGAACTGGGTGGTGATGATTCTCAGCGTCCGGGAGGGGAAGGCCAGCCACCCGTGCTTGTCGCGCCGAAACCTTCAGAAGATTTGATGCTTAAAAAAGCCATTGAAGTTCTGACTTCCGGAGCAAAGACTAAAAAGAAAGCTGCATAGTCGCATTCTCTTTTGAAATTGTTTTGCGGATTCTGCTGTTGAAGTGGAGTCCGCATTTTCTTTATCTGCTAACCCGAATTCTCGAACTTCGCTAAATCTTTTGTCGAATCTCTGCTGGCCAACTTCGTCAGCCGCCGCTACAATACTTTTGCCCCAACCCATAGAAACACTAAATCTAAGTAGTTCATTTTGCTGATTTTCATTTTGATCTGAGGACGCAATGGCTCAAATCTTTCAGTCTGTCGTATCAAGCTACAAGTCATTCACAGGCCGTGCGAGTTTGTTGATGGGAGCAGCGCTTTTCCTGGCTGCTTGTGGTTCCTCATCAACACATACTTCGCATACAAATCACGCGACAGCGGATCCAACACCGCGCGTTCCTGCTTTCATCGGCAATGTGGCGGAAGCTAGGCCATTGCCTGCGGCACTGGATCCGAGACAGTTTTCCGACCCGGCTGTTGTGAAGGCTTATACGTATGCAGGGCAGTATCCTGAAATTTTCGCCCAACAGCCATGCTATTGCTATTGCGATAGTGGGGAAGGGCATAAGAGCCTGCTTGATTGTTTTGCCACAATGCATGGCGTCAGTTGCCCGTTGTGCCTGAAAGAAGGGCTGCTGGTCCAAAAGTTGGTCACGGAAGGCAAAAATGCCACTGAGATTCGCGATCTCATCAATCAGCGCGAATGGCAAAATGTAAAGTTGGAATAGCTGAAATAAGAAAGTCGAAATTATGCGTTCAATTTTCCTCGTGGGATTGTTTTTCTTTTTGGACTTGAGCGCTTCGGCGCAATCCATCACGGTTCAGAATCTTTTGCATCCTGAAGCGCCAGTGTCACGCGAATCCTTTGCGGTGGTTGATGGCGAAAATTTCACTGACACACAATTGGTCGAGCCTTTTACCCCCCTGACTTCGCTTGGTGGAGTAACAGTGTCACTTGACGGCATTCCTCAGCGAATTCGGTCCGTTTCGCCTTCACGCGTAGTGATTTTGGTGGATGCGCCTGGGGCAGCCACACGTACTCTGGAGCTGAAAACCAAAACAAATGTGATTCACCGAACCGCACTGCAAATGGTGAGTTACTGGCCCAGCGTGTTTTTGCAAAGCTCAGGGCAAGATAGCGAATTGTTTTACCCGTCAGGGCTGTGGACTTCCGATGGAATCACATTTAGGGCATTGACCAGCGAAGCAATTCCTGTCGGCCAATCAACTCGGCCTACTCTGATTATTATCCAGTGCTCCGGATTACGGCTGAATGCACCAATTGTAAGAGTTCGATTGAATGGAAATTCCTGTCCGGTTGTCGCGGTCAGAGCTTCGGCGCTATTTGCCGGACTGGACGAACTGGTCTTTCAAATCCCTGCTTATTTGGCGGGAAGCGGACCAATGGACTTGATTGTGTCTATGGCGGGACGCGAATCCAATTTTGCGCGAATCAATTTGGGGAATGCCGCCAGCCTGACAGCCAGATGACGAATTGCCAGATAGTCTGTCTTAAACGTATAATCCAGGACAGGATTACATTCGGGCAAGTTATGATGGCTTGCTCAAACAATTACCATCTGGAAAAGAATGCTCAAAGAATCATTAGGAATCGTAAAACGCCATCAAGTAGGTGGAGAAGTCGAAACCCGTTGCGGAAAGTGCAAAGAACTCCGCTCTCACACAATTGTCGCTCTCAAAGAAGGCACAGGAGAGATCGCAAGAGTGCAGTGCGGTTTTTGCAATAGCAACCACATCTATCGTCCGCCCAAAACGAAAACCGCTACAACGCGAACATCCAGCCGAGGAACAAGAAAAGATTCTTCCATGGTTGAATCCAGCGGACCACCGCGAGCTTATTCCATGCAGGAAAAGTTTTCGGTTGGCGACCGCCTGGAGCATCCGAAGTTTGGTTCAGGCGTTGTTATGGAAGTTCGGATGGGCAAGATTGATGTGAAATTTGGCAGAGAAATGAAGACGCTTATTCACGCAGCTTGATGTAACTGATAATCATCTCTGTTCCGTTACCACTTTCAGCCATTGTGTCAGAAATTGGCGCGCTTTTGACAAAGCTTTGCCTCTATGGCTGCGCGTTGCTTTTTCATCACGCGTAAGCTCGGCAAAAGTGCGGCCAAGCTCTGCATCAATAAAAATTGGGTCATAGCCAAAACCGTTATCTCCCTTTGGAGCGCGGGCAATAAAGCCTTCGCACTGAGCTTCAAAAATTTGCTTCAGCCCGTCTCCGGCCAGCGCGATACTGCATACAAAGCGCGCTTGCCGTCGTTCGTCTGGAATTCCTTCCATTTCATTTAACAACAATTCGATCTGTTCGGCGCTCGACAAACCCTCTCCGCCATATCTGGCGGAATACACACCTGGTCTTCCCTCAAGAGCATCCACTTCCAATCCGGAATCGTCCGCAAGCGCGGGCAATCCTGTCAGCCGATGATAATGCTCAGCTTTCAGCCAGGCATTGTCCGCAAACGTTTCGCCGGTCTCCTCGATGGAAGTTGGAACTTCAGGCAAATCGGCAAAGCCGATCACGCGGCAATCCAATTCAGAAAGCAATGCCGCGAGTTCTGTGACTTTGCCTGCGTTGGAAGTGGCGATCAATAACGTTTTCATTGGTTTTCAGAAAGTGAGCGTGATGTCAGCCCCGATGCGCGCAACGGCGACTGTAATGTTATCCGTGCCGCCACGCTCATTGGCCAATGCAATCAATGCTTCGCAGGCATGAATGGCTGGCGCAAGCTGCACAAGGCGGAAAATTTCTTCATCGCGCACAAGATTGGTCAGGCCGTCAGTGCAGAGCAGGAAGGTGTCGGCCTGAGATATTTTAATTGGTTCCGGCAGTAAGTCCGGCAGGATTTGCGGGCGCAAGCCCAGAGCTCGATCCAGCCAATTTCGTTCCGGATGGCTGGCTGCTTCCTCATCTGTAATCAATCCGTCGTCCAACATGCGCTGAACTCGCGAATGGTCGCGGGTCAGTTGACGAATGCGGTTGTCTCGAATCAGGTAAACGCGGCTGTCGCCTACGTGGGCGACGTACGCTGCTTCATGGTGAAGCGCCAATGCAGCGCAGGTGGATCCCATGCCTTTGCAATGACGGTCGCGGCTGGAACGGTGATGAATAACGCGATTGGCTTCAGCAATGGCTAACGCAAGCCTGTCGTTGATTGAAAAGTTGCTGTCGCTGGTGCTGAAAAAGTTCTGGCGGATGGTTTGTACGGCAAGCTGGCTGGCCACCTGTCCACACGCTGCTCCTCCAAGACCGTCGGCCAAAACGATCAAACTGTCACCGCTGCGTTCATCGTTGACGCAACTGATGGCGTCTTCATTTTCTTTTCGCTCAAGTCCAGTGTCGGTGCGATGAGCGGTGATGATCTGATGACGCATATAAAATCAAAAGGCAAAAAGGCAAAAAGCAAATATCAAAAGTTGCATTGTGGGCACTAGCTTTGCCATTTGATATTTGCCCTTTGCCCTTTGATTTTTAAGAAGTGGGCTGGGCGGTTACAAAGGTCATAATCGTGTTGCCGAGTCGGACTTGGTCGTAACTTTGCAGCGGATGTGATTCGCTGATTTCTCGCCCATTGATGAAGGTGCCATTGCGCGACAAATCGTCTTTGATCAGGAACCGGCCATCTCTGTGAACAATGATGGCGTGAGAGCCGCTGACCGTTTCATCCTCAAGCACAATGTCGCAAACCGGATTTGCTCCGATCCGATTGTAACCGGAATATATTTGGAAATCTTCGCCGTCAGGGTTGCGTGTGTAATTCACAAGCCAACCAACCAGTTTTCCTTTGGTCGCCCGTTGCGAAGCGTTTTGATCCATTACCAGTATGGTGCGGCGGTCGTCCGCAGGCACTGGCTTTGGGTCTGCGCTAAAAGCGTCAAGTTTCGGATCGGACGAAACAATCGTGGCGGCTTGCACCAAGGGCGGTTGAGGCGGAGGCGCTACTGGCGGTTTCATAGGTGGTGGTGGTTCGAATTTAGGTGGCTCAAAATTGAGCGCTGGCATTTCCGCGATAGTGGTTTCTGCCAGATGCGAAATGACTTCAGTTGGAGACGAAGTGGATTTTGTTGCCACTTTTTGCTCCAGCACCTCGGAAACTTCAATCCCACCGACGCGGGTTTCAAAAATTTGCGGGTCTTCGATGGCTTCAAATGAGCCAATCCGCGTTTCGTAGTTGGCAAGAACCGGTTCGGCGTTGGTGGAAAACTCTCCTGTTGGCGCAGATGCCGAAATGGTGGTTGCCGCCAGCGACGGCGAAAGCTCCGGAAATGAATTGGGCGGTTCAAATGCCGTGACCGGCTCTTGGATGCGCGTGGCGAAATCGTTTTGAGTTTCAGTCACAGACGAGGACGCCGTTTCCGGCTGCGGACAGTATTGACAATTCTGATAAATGGCGCTGTAAACTTGGCCTTGCGGGCAGTTGATT
>CAZXHW010000118.1:0-13247 GCA_964639915.1 uncultured Heliomicrobium sp. | reverse complement strand
GTTCCTGCTGAGGCAACATCCGCGGCCGTAATCGAAGCCGTCAATTGTGTCGCACTGACAAACTGCGTCGTTCGCAGGCTGCCGTTCCACCACACAGTCGAAGCGTTGACAAACCCCGTTCCGTTGATGGTCAGCGAGAAAGCAGCACTTCCCGCTTGAACGGCATTGGGCGAAAGAGATGTGATGGCCGGTGCCGGATTGTTGATGGTGAATGTTGCCGCTGGCGATGACCCACCGCCAGGCGAAGGGTTCTGGATCACGACGCTGGCGGTTCCTGCCGAAGCAATATCGCTGGCCGGAATCGAAGCTGTCAGTTGAGTTGCACTGACAAACTGCGTCGTTCGCGGGCTGCCGTTCCACCAAACACTGGAAGAGCCAACAAATCCCGTTCCGTTGATTGTTAACGTAAATGCCGCGCCGCCAGCCGTGGTCGAGCTTGGACTTAAACTGGTAATGGCCGGAGTTGGATTGTTAATGGTGAACGTCGCTGCTGGTGAAGAGCCTCCGCCCGGCGATGGGTTCTGTACGACGACGCTGGCCGTTCCTGCTGCGGCAATGTCGCTGGCCGGAATTGAAGCTGTCAGTTGAGTTGCTCTGACAAACTGCGTCGTTCGCGTGCTGCCGTTCCACCAGACCGTAGAAGCGCCGACAAAACCAGTGCCGTTGACCGTCAGCGTAAATGCTGCGCCGCCAGCCGTTGTCGAGCTGGGGCTTAAACTGGTAATTGCTGGAACCGGATTTGGTTGCTGAACGGTGATCGTTCCCTGCGTAAAGTTCGTTGTCAGCACGTTAGCGTTGGCGTCGGAAACTTCGCGGGCAATTGGTAGATCGCCAAATGTGATTACGGATTGTCCCGAAGGCGCAGTTCCTGCGATTGCAAAAGTGACCACAACTATCTGCCGAGTTCCGGCAGCAAAAGTTTGTCCGGTGGGCATTGCCAGCGCAATTCCAATGCGTCCGTTTGCCGCCTGAGCATTTACGTTAAGTGAGGCTCCGACACCCCCACTGCCCAACTGTGCTGTAGGATTGTTGAAAACCGCTGGATTGAAATTCAGGCTGAAACCAAGCGCGTTTTCATTTCCCTGCGACACCAGTTCGACTGAGAAATTAACGTTTTGCCCACTGATGCCACTGGCGTTGACCACGCGCACTTCTCGCCCTTGGGCGGCTTCAACCGAACCAATCCCGGATGATTGCCACACTAAAATGATTGCCACAACCGCCAATACAGGCAGAGCCAATTTCAAAAATCCCTTTGCGAAAGAAATTTTGTTCGCCATTACGGTAAAACCTCACTTCGTGATTCATTCTCAGTCCACGCCGAGTTGGTTAAGAGAATGTGCTTTTTCGTTGGTAATAAAATTGCTGAAGAGCTTTTCAGGGGGGCGGCACAGTTTAACGCAAGTATTGCTTTTCAACGGCCATTATTTTCGCCACGCGCTTGCCGTGACGGGCTTCGCCTTCCGGGGTGGCAAGCCAGGTTTTAACAACTTCGCTGATTTGATCGGCAGAAAGCATCTTTCCGCCAAGCGTCAGCACATTGGCGTAATTGTGTTCGCGGCTGTTACGCGCAGTTGCCGCGTCGTAACACATCGCTGCTCTAACTCCAGGAACTTTGTTTGCCGTCATGCACGAACCGATTCCCGCACCATCAATAATAATTCCCAGATTGCAATTCCCCTTGGCGACGGCTTGCGCAACAGCATGAGCAAAATCCGGGTAATCAACCGCGTCTTCCGAAAATGTGCCGAAATCGCGATGCTTGTATCCCAGTTCATCCAGCAGCTTTTTCAATCGTTCTTTGGTTGGAAATCCGCCGTGATCTGCGCCTAGTGCAATCACGCGCTGTTGGCTAGAAGTTGAACGCCTTGCTCTGTAGCGCAGTTCAATGCCCCGTTCGGCAATCAAATCTTTTGCGGCGGGAGTGACAATTGCATCTTCGCGAATTAGCAAAGCTGCGCCAGCAGCAACGCCGCGAACGTCCGCTTCCGTGATGACCTCCTTGCCTGATTCATCAAGCAGTTCCGGTGTAGTTCCAGTATCCGGCTTGGGTTGACCCACGCCGCCAATCTGCGAAGTCAACGCTTCGCGGACAAGCTCTCGAACTTTTTCCCGTGATTGCTCCTGACTCATTCAACGTTCTCCGGATTTCGGTGTAACCACCATTGATGCCCTGCCATCCATAAGGCCACCCAGGCACTGGCAAACAGCCAGCCACCCAAAATGTCTGTCAACCAATGCGCGCCCACGTGAATTCGCGCAACATTCGCCAGTAACAAAAACCCCATCCCCAAAGCGATGATCAAACGGGCAAGCACAATTTTTGACGTTTCGGATAAACGAAGTAGGTAAAACACGACTCCAACAAGCCCCATCGAATTCAGCGCCGTGCCGCTGGGAAAACTCAACCCTTTCGCAGCTTGGTAAATCCATATGAATTCATCTGTTGGGCGAGGGCGATTAAACAAGGGTTTGAGCCGCGACTCTCCGAACAATGCTATCGGCAAGCAAACGACCGCAACCAGCACAGCCCAATCCCACCTGCGCAATCCCAACGTGATGGCAAAGACCAGATAAGGTGAATAATGAAGCACTTCTCCCATTACCGCCCACAGCAGGCGAACTCTTTCATTGTACGGCAGCACAGATTGAACCAACTGGGTGAATCCCAAATCGCCTGGCAGCGGCCCCGCGCCCTTGGCCTGCAAACCCAGCAAAATCGCCATCAACAAAAACAACGCGGCTGCGATCAGACACAAGCGGAAACTATTCAAACTCGATCCTTCTTCCTTTAGTCGTTGAGAAACGATTTGATTCCGCGAACCGCCTGCGCGATTCGCTGTTCGTTTTCCACCAGCGCAAACCGAACATACCCTTCGCCGCTTTCGCCAAAGCCATTGCCGGGCGAAACAGCGACGCCAGCGCGCGTAATCAACTGCTTGGCAAATTCCAGTGAACCGAGCTTGGCAAAATGCTGTGGGATTTTTGCCCAGACGAACATGGTTCCCTTGGGCGACGGCACGTTCCAGCCAGTGGAATGTAAGCCTTTGATCAGCACATCGCGGCGTTTGCGATACACCTCCGCGATATGCGGCACGTATTCATCGCAATCCCGCAAGGCAATGATTCCGGCGATTTGAATCGGTTGGAACATTCCGTAATCCAGATAGCTTTTCAGCCGCGTCAGGGCATAAACCGCCTGCTTGTTGCCTACGCAAAAGCCCATTCGCCAACCAGCCATCGAATAGCTTTTCGACATGGAAAACATCTCAACCGCCACGTCTTTTGCGCCTTTGACCTGCAAGATACTGGGCGGTTTGTGACCATCAAAGCCCAAATCAGCATATGCCAAGTCGTGAATCACCAAATAGCCGCGCTCGCGTGCAATCGCGATTACTTCTTCAAAGAAAGGAAGCTCGACTGTGGCCGTCGTCGGATTATGTGGGAAAGACAAAACCAAAAGTTTTGGCTGCTCTGAACGTGGATATTCCAGCCGCCGCAACGCTTCAAGTGTCTCTTCCGGTCCATCGTTGATTGGCAGCTTGATCAACTGGCAACCGGCAATGGTTGCGGCAAAGGAATGAATCGGGTAACTGGGATCGGGAACAATAACTTTGTCGCCAGGTTCAACCAGCGCCAGCACCAAATGCGAAAACCCTTCTTTGGCTCCAATGGTTGCGATGGCTTCAGTTTCGGGATCAATGTCCACATTGTAGCGGCGAGCGTACCAACGCGAAATTTCCAGCCGCAAATTCGGCAACCCTCTCGACGTTGAGTACCGGTGGTTGCGCGGATTGCGCGTTGCTTCGACCATCTTTTCGACGATTGGTTCCGGTGTTGCCAGGTCTGGATTGCCCATTCCCAGATCAATGATGTCTTCGCCGCGATGGCGAGCATCCATCTTGAGCTGGTTGGTTACGGCAAAAACATATGGCGGTAGTTTTTCAATATGAGGAAATCGGTTGTGCATGCTTCTTTATATTTTGAGATTTATATTCGAACGATTGATGCAAATTCGCCAAATTGACACTCAGCAAACTGGCCAATATATTGCCATTTCTCTAACGACAATTCACCAACAACCATTGTGCCTCTAAAGTTGTAGCGCAGGTCTTCCAACTTGCGCCGAATTCTTTTTTCAAGCCGTTTGAAGCTACAAAGGGCTTGATGACATAGTCATTCGCAGGTTGGAAAACCTGCGCTACATTTTTATAAGGAGCCTGGCAAATGCCTGAATCCACGTCGGAGTTTACCAATCCAAACCTGAGTGTTCTCATCCCCACAGAAAAGCTGCAAACGCGAATTCGCCAGATCGGCGAGCAAATCTCCAAAGACTATGCCGGTCGCCGTCCGGAACTGATTTGTGTTCTGAAAGGCGCAATGGTTTTCCTGAGCGATTTGATGCGCGCGATTGATCTCAGCCTGACAATTGATTACATCGCCGTGTCCAGCTACGGCAAAGAGAAGAATTCATCCGGCGAAGTCAAAATCGTCAAAGACCTGGACGAACCTTTGCAGGGACGTGACATTATTCTGGTCGAAGACATTCTGGACACGGGCCTGACGCTCAACTTTTTGATCAATAGTTTCAAGGCACGCGGGGCAACTTCCATCAAGATCGCAACCTTACTCAACAAACCCGAACGGCGCAAGGTGGAAGTCCATGCCGATTACGTCGGGTTTGATATTCCGGATGAATTCGTCGTTGGGTACGGATTGGATTACGCGGAACGTTACCGCAACCTGCCCTACATCGGCGTCGTGAAAGGTTGATCCTTTTTGTATAACCGACAACCGATCTGGCATTTTCATTTTCCATATTCGATTTTTCATTTGTCATTGTTTTCGAGTTACTCGCCTACGGTGACAAATGAAAAATGGAAAACGAGAAATGGAAAATGAACAGAAAGTGTGCCTGTAATCTTTTTCCGGTCCTTGCCTTCCCTCTGGAATTTTCCGCTCAGCCGCCGGGATATTGCCTATGAAAATTCATGGAGCAACTGAAGAGGGAGGAGTGTGTCTTGAAACATCAATCTGATGAACCCAATCAAAAGCTGAAACCGCGCGCGACTATAGAAGAAGAACGACTGGCCGAATCACGCGCACGCACCAAACACTGGAAACGGTGGGGGCCGTACCTGAGCGAACGCGCCTGGGGAACTGTCCGTGAAGATTATTCACCTCACGGATCAGCCTGGGATTACTTTCCGCACGACCATGCCCGGTCAAAAGCGTATCGCTGGGGCGAAGACGGGCTCGGTGGAATTTGCGACCGGCAGCAAAACATCTGCTTCGCGCTGGCGTTGTGGAATGGCCGCGACCCGTTTTTGAAAGAACGCCTGTTCGGGCTAACAGGCTCTCAAGGCAATCACGGCGAAGATGTAAAAGAGTATTACTTCTATCTGGATTCAACGCCGACGCATTCGTACATGAAGTTCCTGTACAAGTATTCCCAGCACGAATATCCATACCAACAACTGGTCGAAGAAAATCAGCGGCGTGGCAAACGCGACCTGGAATTTGAGCTTCTGGACACGGGCCTGTTTGACGACAATCGCTACTTCGACGTGATCGCCGAATACGCCAAAGCTGACGCCGAAGACATTCTGATCAAAATCACCGTTGCCAATCGCGGTCTGGAAACGGCGGAGCTTGACCTGCTGCCAAGCATCTGGTTTCGCAACACCTGGTCGTGGAATGGCGAAGCGAACAAGCCTGAACTGAAACAGACTCAGCCGGTCAACGGTTCCAGCGTCGTAGAACTGAATCACGACTATTACCCGACACCTCGACGGCTTTTCTGCGAAGGCTCGCCAGAATTGCTGTTCACGGAAAACGAAACCAACAAACAACGGCTTTACGGCGAAGAAAACGCTTCGCCGTACGTCAAAGACAGCATTAACGATTTCATCGTCCAAGGGCGAACGAAAGCCGTGAATCCATCAAAGCTTGGCACAAAAGCCGCAGCACACTACCGACTGACGCTTGCTCCCGGCGAATCAAAAACCATCCAGCTACGGCTGACAGACAACAATTCCCTGGCGAAACCCTTTGGCAAAGAATTCGACAAACTCTTTTCCGACCGCATCAACGAAGCCGACGAGTTTTACGCGACTCTCGCGCCAGCAGATATTTCCGACGACGCAAAAAGCGTTCAGCGCCAGGCATTTGCCGGAATGCTGTGGAGCAAACAGTTTTATCATTACGATCTAAATCGCTGGCTTCGCGGCGACCAGACTCAGCCTGAACCGCCCAGCGAACGATTGGACGGTCGCAACAGTTCCTGGGAACATTTGTACAACGCTGATGTGATTTCCATGCCAGACAAGTGGGAATACCCATGGTATGCCGCCTGGGATTTGGCGTTTCATTGCATCCCGCTGGCGCTGGTGGATGCAGACTTCGCCAAAGAACAGTTAGTGCTCATGCTGCGCGAATGGTACATGCATCCGAACGGGCAAATTCCCGCTTACGAATGGGCTTTCGGTGACGTGAATCCGCCAGTACACGCCTGGGCAGCTTGGCGAGTTTACAAGGTGGATAAAAAGCGCACTGGCAAAGGCGACACACAGTTTTTGGAACGCGTCTTTCATAAACTGCTTCTCAACTTCAATTGGTGGGTCAACCGCAAAGACGCCGAGGGTAAGAACATCTTCGAAGGCGGCTTTCTGGGCCTGGACAACATTGGCGTTTTTGACCGGAGCTCTGCGTTGCCTACGGGTGGCCACATTCATCAGTCTGATGCGACCAGTTGGATGGGAATGTATTGCCTTAACTTGCTTACTATTGCGCTGTAACTGGCCAAAGAGAATCCGTCTTATGAAGACGTGGCGTCGAAATTCTTCGAGCATTTCGTCTACATCTGCCACGCGATGAACCACGCCGGTTGCAGCGATGTCGAGCTCTGGGACGAAGAAAGCGGGTTTTATTACGACGTGCTGCATTTGCCAAATGGCGATCATTTGCCAATGCGCGTCCGTTCAATGGTGGGCCTGACGCCGCTCTTTGCCGTCGAAACCCTCAGGGCTGATTTGATCAACAAGCTGCCGGGCTTCAAAAAACGAATGATGTGGTTTATCGAAAACCGTCCGGAATTTGCCCAGCACATCGAAAAACAAATCGCCGAGGATGGCCATGAACGATGGTTTCTGTCGCTGGTCAGCCGTGACCGATTGCCAAAAGTGTTGCGGTATATGCTTGATGAAGAAGAGTTTCTGGGGCCGCATGGCGTTCGCGCGGTGTCACGGCATCATCTGGAAAATCCTTATGTGCTTCACGTCAACGGCATGGAACATCGCGTTGATTATGAGCCTGCTGAATCATCCACCGGATTGTTTGGAGGAAACTCGAACTGGCGCGGGCCAGTCTGGTTCCCGGTCAACTTTCTGCTGATTGAATCACTTCAGAAATTTCACTTCTTTTTGGGCGACGATTTCAAAGTTGAATTTCCCTACGGTACCGGCCAGCACGAAAACCTGTGGCACGTTGCCGGAGAAATTTCACGTCGCCTAACTTATATCTTCATGCGCGATGAAAACGGCCGCCGACCAGTGTTTGGAGGTTCGGAAAAATTCCAAAACGATCCGTACAGGCAAGACAACGTGTTGTTTTATGAATACTTCCACGGCGACAACGGCGCGGGCATTGGCGCCAGCCATCAAACCGGCTGGACTGGCTTGGTCGCCAAGCTGATTCAGCAAAGCGGCGCGTGAAAACTTTCCGAGGGTGCAATTTGGCCAAATTGCACCCTCGCTTTCTTCACCCTCACCTCTCAAGTATAATCAGCCGCGTTGATGTGGCGTTCGCACACATCATTCCCAACAAAATACAATCAACATGAGGTCAAAGATGAAATCAAAATTTGCTCCCGTTTTTCGGGGAATGTTTGTCTGTGCGCTTGCCCTACTCTGCCTGTCGGCAATGGCCGTGGCGCAGGAAAAGAAAGATCAAGGCCCACAGATTTCTGGCGACGAGCGCGCGGCGCTGGAAAAACTGGTCAAAGCTCAAGGGCTGGAAGCAAAAACCAAAGCGGCGGCGGAATACGCCAAAAAGTTTCCCAAAGGCGTCAAACGCGCTGAAGTTGCCGGAACCATTTCCAACGAAATCTATAAGATTCAAGACAACAACCAGAAGATCAAAGCGGCAGAAGAATTTTCGAAAATCTTCAACCAGCCCGGCGAACCGGACCTGGTTCGGCCTTCGTTGATCGAAGCCTATTTCGCGACAGGCAAGTTCGATCAAGCCCTGGACGAAAGCGCAAAGTATCTGGAAAAGAACCCAGACGACGTGACCATTCACGTGCAAATCACCTGGGCGGGTGCGACGCAAACGCAAAAGCAGGCTGCCAGCCCAAAGCTGATGAAAGCCGCTGTTGAATCTGCCGCCAAAGGCGCGGAATTGATGGAAGCCGACAAAAAGCCAAGCTGGATGGTGGACGATAGGTGGAAAGATTACAAAAACTCCTGGCTGTGGCGCCTGTATTACGCGCGCGCTGTCGTGCTGAACCAAAACGGTCAAAAAGCCGAAGCCAAGGAAAGCGCTGAAAAAGCCGCCGGCTTGGAATCAAATGACGTTGGGGTGTTGCTGTTACTAGTGAACCTGTCGAACGACGAATACCAGGCTCTGGCCCAGAAATATCAGACCGAAAAGAAACAGGAGATAATGGACAAAGCGCTGGAGAAAATGGATGAAGTCATTGATTGGATGGCTCGCGCTATCGCCGCGTGCGAGGGTAATGCGCAATTGAAAACAGCGCAGGATCAGTTGATGGACAACCTAAAACAGTATTATGCGTTTCGCTTCAACGGCAAAACTGACGGCATGCAAGGACTGATCGAAAAATATAAAAAGAAAGGCTGAGAGCCTGAAAGACAGTCGTCCATCGCTCAGGAATCCCTGAGCGATGGACGACGAGCAAACTAAAATGAATCAACCAACAGAAACCGAACGCGCCAACGCCACTGCCAATGTCATCAGAGGGCTCGGCATACTGTGCCTTGTCGCAATGGCTTTTCGACTCCTTCCACTTGGGTTCGCGGTACTCGGAGCCGTAGCCCTTTTTATCCTCTCGGTTATTGTCCGAAAAAAGATGCTTGCCCAGGCAAAATAAAAAGCCGCATCTACCTGCTAGAATCGAGCAACTGTTTGGCAGCGCGTTGATTGCTGCGAGAAACCGGCAGCTTCATTCCATTGGACAATTCAACCCACACTTCTCCGTCTTTCGATCTTCCCAAAGCCACAACCGATTCGATTTTGACAATGCTGTTTCGATGAATCTGGCGAAACTTGTTCGGGTCCAGTCGTTCGGCCAAACGGGCCAGTGAAAGATCGCAAATTCCTTCCAGAACCTGCGACGCTTCGCCGAAATAAACGCAGGTGTAATGATCGCGGCTGATAAAACAATGAAGTTCTGATTCGATCAGCAAGCGCATTCGATTTCCCTGCTTAACCGCCAGTTGCCGCAAATAGCCGTTGCGTTCAGCCAATCTGGTTTCCAATGCCCTCAACTTCTTTTCATCGGCTACACGGCTGAGCGCGCGTGAAAGCGCTTGATGCAAGCGTTCGGCTGTAAAAGGTTTCAGCAAATAATCGCAGGCGTTTTCATCAAAGGCTTGAATGGCAAACTGGTCATAAGCAGTTTGAAAGATCACCTGGAAGTGTCGCTGCTCGAATTGCTGCAAGACTTCCAAGCCGTTCAATCCCGGCATTTCAATGTCCAGAAAGATGATTTCGGGCTGGAAGGATTGAATCAATTCGACAGCTTGAAGGCCGCTTTCAGCTTCTTCGAGCAAGAAATCCTGGTTGAGCTGCCGCACATAACGAACCACTCGCTGCCGAGCCAACGGTTCATCGTCAACGATCAGAATTCGTTTCTGCTCAGCCAATGTTCTCTCCGGTGAAATGAAAGCTCGCAATCGTGCGGCCATTTTTGCTGCAAAGCTGAAAACCGTGCCGGTTGCCGTACAGCAAATCCAACCGAGCGTTCGTGTTAACCAAACCTATCCCTTCGCTCAATTCCGTTTTGAGTAATGAGCCAGAGTTTTCAACTTTCAGACAGTAACCGCCGTCTTCAGAACGAATTTCAATCAGCACTTCTCCCCCCTTCACCGAAGGCGCGATCCCATGTTTGACGGCATTCTCAACCAAAGTTTGCAGCATCAGGCTTGGCAGAAAAACCTGTTCGCAATCGTCCGGCAAGCGCAACTCAAAGCGCAACCGCGATCCAAACCGCAACTGCTCAAGCTCCAAATAGTCGCGGGCAATTTCTACTTCCGATTCCAGCGAAGCCGTTTTTAGTCCTGAATTCGCCAGGATTCGCCGATACAGGTTCGAAAGTTTGTAAGTGGTTTCAGCCGCATCTTCTCTCCCGGATTCAATCAGTTCAGCCAGACTATTCAATGCGTTGAAGAGAAAGTGAGGACGCATCTGATTTTCCAGGACGTGGTAACGCGCTTCGGCGGCTTCGGCGCGCGAAGCCAGAGAGTCTTCTTTTGCCTGCTGATAAGCGAAATAAAGCGAAAAAGCGGTCGCAACCATTCCGCTGAAAATGAACACTGGCAGCCAGGGCGGAGAGGGCCCCGAAGTACCGCTTACCCAGGTTCTAACAAAATCCACCAACCACATTCCGGTCATTGCGCCAAAGCTTCCCAGCAAGATTTCAAAGACAACCGGCGGCTGATAGAACTTCCCTGTTTTGACTGCAATCCGGGTCAAAGCCGCATAAAAAGCAAAAAAGAAAATCGCAATGATCAGGCCAATCACCATCCCAGCAACCAGCGATGAAATCAGCCCACGCCAGACGCCACGCTCTTGCCAGTAAGGAAGATTGAGCAGGAAGGGAATCAAAGCGATCAACGGCGCTAAAAACATGTAGGGCGCATAACGCCGCATCATTTGCCAAAATCGAAGCCAATGTTCATTCATCGCAATGTGATTGTGGCAAAGCCTCTGCCGTCTGCCAATCACCAAGGCAAAGTTGCTTTACCGTTCAGTCGCCAAAAACGACCGCTCGGAAGAACCCTCAGCCATCCAGTCAAATCCCGACGTAAATTGCGGGCAGCAGCGGTTTTGATCTTTACGGCAAAGCGGTCGCCGTTCCCAATCAACTGCAATAGACAAACAGGAGAGGTTTCAAAATGGAAAACACAGAAAACATCCGCCAGGCAAATATGGCGGCTCACTTATTGAGGATGATCGGCGTTCTCTTTTTTGTGGCGATGGCGTTCCAGATCATCACCTGGAAATACGCCATGTTTGGCGGCGTCGCCTGCTTCATCATCGCCCCGGCAATCAGAAAAATCTTTGCTGGCCAATAACTTAGGAGATCACCTATGAATTCAAGAACGGTCAAACAAAACCTGATCAGCGGCATAATCGCCGGAACAATCGCCTTAACGATTTATTCGATCATCGCGGCGCTTTTCTACGGCGGCTTGACCAGCTCGATCCTTTCCACCGGCCTGGTTTATGGTGCTGCCACTTTGGTCATCACCTTTTTAATCAGCGTCGTCATATCCACCTGGAAAGCCAAAAGCTAAACTTGAAGGAGAATACAGTGAGCAAAATTATTCTTGTAATGTTGTGGCTATTGTTGCCGATTTTTGCCTTCTCCCAATCCGCAGGAACTTCCTCGGAGGCGGAAATGAAGAAGCTGAATTTTCTGGTTGGTGATTGGAAAGGCGAAGGCTGGATCGAAATGGGTCCGAGCGGACGCAGCACCTTCAAACAAACCGAAGCTGTTCAGAGCAAGCTAAATGGCACAGTTGTCATTGTTGAAGGCTTAGGCAAAGGAAAACTCGCCAGCACCGGTCAGGAAGGCATCGTTCACAACGCGCTGGCGGTGCTTTCTTATGATTCGCGGGCAAAGAAATATTTGTTCCGAGCTTTCCGCGCCGATGGCAATTTCGTGGATGCTGACGTTACGGTAGACGCCAACGGTCTGGTCTGGGGATTTCGCGAACCGCAACGAAACGTCGAAATCAAATACACCATCAAACTGACCGACGCCGGTCAATGGAATGAAGTCGGCGAGTTTTCCATGGATGGTAAAACCTGGCGGAAGTTTTTCGAGATGACACTCCAACGAGTGAAGTAAGCAGGTCGCGGCTATTGAAGCTCTTTGCCAGGAGCGTCAATAGCCGCGCATTCGCTGTCAAAATCCAGCAACAATGATTCAAGGCTATTTTTTATATCCAAAAAATCCCCAGCCGCTTTTAAGATCCGTGCCGTCCTTTCGTTCAGCCACGACTCTCCATCGCACCGGGCCTTCGCCCAGAAATTTCAGGGTATAACTTGTTTGAGTGGCAGAAAGACGCTCACTATTGTGACAGTCGGCGTAAGAATAAGAGCATTGGGCTTGAATTCTGTAAGTAATAACGTCGGGAACCGATTCCCATTCCAGCAGCACTTCGCGCCGAGCAACTAAAGCTCCACTATCAGGTTTAAGAAGTTTCAAGGGTTGCAGATTTACCGTCCTGGCCCTGACAGACGAATTTACAGGGTTGGTAGATGTGCTAATAGAACCACTGCTGGCAGAAGAAAAAACAAGCGCCACATCCTTTTTGGAATTAACAAACTGACCGCCTTTAATGGCAGGAGTAAATTTCAGTTCTTTGGCATTTTCCTTTGCAATACCATTCAGCTTAGGTTCAGTGCTTTCGACCACTTCAACGTCGCCAATCGCTCCGCTTTCAAATAACAGCACCCGCAGTATCACAACTCCGCTCAAAGAGGGATGAGGAAAAGATTGCGCCGAATTTATCACTGCCGGAATGGTAGCCACATCATCAAGAATTGCGGGGGCAGAGCTGTTATTGCTGCTGGAGGATAAAGGTTTGATGGTTTCCGTTTTGGGTTTTTCAAAACGAATTTCCTGAACCCTGCTCATATCTTCAAAACTCAGAACATCTGCCACGCAATAAAAAAGTTTTCCATCACGAATTTCAACAAACTTTCTGCCATCGTTTTCAAAGTAACGATCTTCATTTTTACGCTTAATCCAGATTTCTGGCCCTTTCGTTTTTGTGCAAACATTCTGGTTCGACTGGGCAAGCGGGCTAATCTCCAGTAACAGAATGCACAAAAGGCTCAAAGACAAAAACTTAATCAGGTTCATACTCGTCATCATCCTTTCCCTTCCTTCAAGGAGTTCTTCAAATATTTAGAGAGCGATGTAGGGATATATAGGCGCACCTAACTACGATGAGGATTTGAGGCGTGCGAATAATAGCCGGGCCAGTAATCCATGC
>CAZXHW010000117.1:0-13467 GCA_964639915.1 uncultured Heliomicrobium sp. | reverse complement strand
TCGCGTCTGGGGCTGGCATTTCGGCAAACACCTGGTCGGCACGCCCAGCGATTTCGGGGATCGCGGAGACAAGCCCACACATCCGGAATTGTTGGATGATCTGGCGGCGCGGTTTATTGCGAACGGCTGGTCGCTGAAATGGCTGCACCGCGAAATCATGCTGTCGGCAGCGTATCGTCAATCCAGCCATCCGCGCATGGATGCTGCCGCGATTGACGAAGAAAACAACTTGCTTTGGCGCATGCAGCCGCGCCGTATGGATGCTGAAGCGATTCGAGATTCGATGTTACAAGCCGCAGGCAGCTTGAACCTGGAAATGTACGGTCCATCGCAGAATCTGGATAGCTTGGAAAACACACGCCGCACCGTTTACGGACGTATCAATCGCGGCAGCAGCAGTGACATTTTGCGGCTCTACGATTTCCCGAATCCATTTCAGACCAGCCCGACACGCGGCTTGACGATTACGCCATTGCAGGAATTGTTTGTGCTGAACAGCCCGTTCATCAAACAACTCAGCGGCGCACTCGCCAAAGCTGTCGAAGCCGACGCCGATGCTGCAACCCGCGTTCGCAATCTGTATCGCAAAACCTTGTCGCGCGACCCGAACGTGGCGGAAACCAAAGCTGCGTTGAGCTATCTGAGCAACGCAACCATCGAACAATTCGCCCAGGTTTTATTGGCTACAAATGAAGAGGTATTTTGGCCGTAATCCTTGTTGCAAAGAGCACAAATAAAGGCGCATTCCATGAATCCAACTAAGCAAATCTATTTTCGAGTTGTTTTTTCGCTCCTCTTAGCTGTTTTGCCTGCTGTTGTTGCGCTTCCGCAAAACACAACGCAACAGCCTGTTATCAATGCGCGCGTTGCACCCGTGTTGCAAATCAACGGTTTGCTTTTCAAAGACCTTAATAAAAACGGCAAGCTGGATGTTTACGAAGACTGGCGGCGCTCGATGGACGAGCGTGTCAATGATCTGGTCGCGCAAATGACCGTTGAGGAAAAAGCCGGGCTCATGGTTGGGCCTTCTTTGCCTGCCGGGCCTAACGGCAGCGTTAGCGAACAGGCAAGCTGGGGACAGAATCCGTTTAATCCGGGACCAGTTCAATTGACTTCGCCCGCGACGACCGATGGAGTGTTGCGACGCCACATTCGCCAATTCATCAACCGCGAAAATCTGCCGGCACGAACGATGGCGACCTGGCTGAACGCCGTGCAGCAAATCGCCGAAGGTTCGCGGCTGGGCATTCCCGTCATCTTCGTGACGAACCCGCGCAATCAATACGGCACGCAAAATGTGTTCGGCATTCAGGAAGCGGGCAGCGCCTTTTCGCAATGGCCGGGCCCGCTTGGACTTGCCGCCACGCGCGACATCGCGCTAATCGAAGACTTCGCCCGCATCGCCGCCCAGGAATACGTCGCGGTCGGCTTGCGCGGCGCATATCACCCGATGGCAGATGTGGCAACGGAACCGCGCTGGAATCGCTTCCGCGAAACCTTTGGCGAAGACGCGAAATTGACGACAGAGATCATCACGGCGCTGATTCGCGGCTTTCAGGGCGAAACACTCGGCCCGCGCAGCGTTGCCCTGACGACCAAGCATTTCCCCGGCGCAGGCCCGGCGGATGACGGGCTGGATGCGCATTTTCCGTATGGCAAAAATCAGGTCTATCCGGGCAAAAACCTTGAGTATCATTTGCAGCCCTGGAAAGCTGCGATTGCCGCCGGAACCGCGATGATTATGCCCTACTACGCCGTGCCCAAAGGGTTGACGAGCGAAGAGCTTGGCATGGCCTACAACAAAGAAATCATCACGGATTTGCTGCGCAACAAATTGGGCTACACGGGCGTGGTCAACTCCGACACAGGCGTTTCCACCGGTATGCCGTGGGGCGTCGAAGCCTTGACCGTCAAAGACCGCTACAAAAAAGCCATCGAAGCGGGCGTAGACCGCATCGGCGGCGACGCGACGCCGGAACTGATTGTTGAACTGGTCAAAAGCGGCGGCTTGACCGATGCGCGGATTGACGAATCTGCAAGGCGCATTTTGCGGGTGCATTTTGGCCTCGGCCTGTTTGAAAACCCCTACGCCAATCCTGACGAAGCCGAACGCACCGTGCGCAAAAAAGAATTTCAGGACAAAGCCGATCTGGCGCAGCGCAAATCCATTGTGTTGCTGAAAAACGAAAAGAGCATCTTGCCGCTGAAAAAAGGACTTCGGATGTACGTCGAAGGCCTGGACGCTTCGGTCGCCGCGCAGTTTGGTTATGTCTCCACCAACAATCCTGATGATGCTGACGTTTGTATCGTGCGTGTGAATCCGACTGGCAGCGGTGGTGGTGGACGTGGGCAAGGCGGCGGACGCGGCGGCGCAGGTGGAGGCCGTCCCGGCGGTGGCGGAAACCCCGGCGGTGGTTTTGCAGGCGGCGGTCGTCCCGGTGGCGGCGGCCAGCCCGTTGATTTAACCATTCCTGCGGCACGACTGACGTCCGTGCGTGCGTTGATGCAGAAGAAGCCAACGATCATCGTCCTGCAATTCGACAGCCCGTATGTGATTCCTGAATTAGTGAACGAGTCCGCCGCGTTGCTGGCGACGTTTGGGGTCAGCGACGAAGCGTTGTTCGATGTGTTGATGGGAAAATTCAATCCAACTGGCAAGCTACCGTTTGAGCTGCCCGCGTCTATGGACGCGGTGCGGGAACAGTTCGAAGATATGCCCTACGATTCAAAGGCTCCGCTCTTCAAGTTTGGTGCGGGCTTGAGTTATTCAACCGGACGCTAACGCTGAGGCTGAGACTTATGAAACTTGATCAATTTTCACGACGCAATTTTCTTTCGACCCTCGGCGGCGGGCTTGGTTCCATCGCGCTGGCTGACCTGATTGCCAAAGCCGACACACCCAATCGGACTGGCCCGCACTTCGCGCCCAAAGCCAAGCGCGTCATCCTGCTGTTTATGACGGGCGGGCCTTCGCAAATGGATACGTTTGATCCAAAACCCGCGCTTGCTAAATACGCCGGACAACGCCCCGCTGCCGTGGATTTGCGCACCGAACGCAAAACAGGAGGCTTGATGGCTTCGCCGTTCAAGTTTCAGAAATATGGCCGCAACGGAATTGATGTCAGCGAACTGCTGCCCAACCTTGCCGCACAAATTGACGACATCTGCGTGATCAAGTCGGTCTATACCTTTATCCCGAATCACGAACCGGGACGCAATCTGTTTTTCAGCGGCGTGATGACTTCGATGCGTCCGACGATGGGAGCCTGGGTGTCGTATGGCCTCGGCACGGAAAATCAAAACCTGCCTGCATTCGTGACACTCACGCCAGCGGAAAGCTCTTTGTGGACGAGTTCCGGTTTCCTGCCCGCGCAATATCAAGGAACGCTGTTCAATAACAAAGAAACCGACCCCGAAAAGATGATCAAGTTTTTGCGCAACAAAGACCTTGACGCCAACGCCCAACGCAAACAACTCGACGCGATCCAGGCATTGAACAAAGCGCACGCGCAATCCTTCGGCGCAGACACCTTTCTGGAAGGCCGCATCAAGAGCATGGAGCAAGCCTATCGCATGCAATTCACTGCGTCCGACGTATTCGACATCCGCAAAGAACCCGAATCCATCCGCGCCGAATACGGCACAACGCCTTACGCCAACGGCTGCCTGATGGCGCGCCGTCTGGTCGAAAGCGGCGTCCGCTTCGTCCAGGTCCTGCACGGCCCTGGCCAACAATGGGACGATCACGAGAACCTGGAAAAGGGCCTGCGCGAACGCTGCCCCGACATGGATCGCGCTTCGGCGGCTTTGATCCGCGACCTGAAACGGCGCGGCTTGCTGGAAGACACGCTGGTCATCTGGGGAGGCGAATTCGGGCGCACCCCGGTTTCCGAAAAGGGCAATGGCCGCGACCACAATCCCTACGGCTTCACGATGTGGATGGCAGGCGGCGGCGTAAAGCCGGGCATCGCTTATGGCCAGACCGATGAATTCGGCTTCAAAGCCGTCGAGAATGCAGTTTCAATCCACGACCTGCACGCGACGGTGTTGCACTTGCTAGGACTCGATCACGAAAAACTGACATATCGTTACGCGGGGCGGGATTTTCGGCTGACCGACGTGTATGGCAACGTCGTGCGCGACATCATCTCTTGACCGTAATGATAAGGCTTTGGGTATGAGTAGTAATTTGGATGACCTTATTAGTACACGATTCAAAGGAGCCGACAACATACGTGGCATCCGCTATCAAATCTTGTATTCAATCTTTAGAGCCTTTGATCTTTATACAAATGACACCAATACCCTTTCTATCAGACTAGAAGGTCTGGAAGATGTAGACGTCGGATTGCAGTTGGAAAATGAGTATGTCCAAGTAAAAACTGCTGGCAAGCCGTGGAATTGGAGCCAGCTCAAAGACCCAATAAAAGGTTTTCTCCAAACATACCGCCTTGAACCCAACAGCCGATTCACTCTCGCCGTAAATTTCCTTCTGCGTCATGAAATCGCACACCTTGCGGGATGGGTAACTCTACCGAATAAAGAGAAGAGCAACATCGAGAAGAAGTTTGCCAACCTTTGTAAGCAAGTGGGCGGCACTGTCGCTGAAGCTCAAGGGTTGGTTAGTCGTTTAGGGATTAAATCTCTAACAGAAGAAGACCTATGGAGTTTTCTAAGGCCGGCTGTCACAGAGGCTTTCGGACTGGGAAGCGAAGCAGTCGATGTTTACATTGAAGCTCTTACCTCAAGATTTTTGAAATGGGCTGTGAGCCGGAAGACGATTACGCGCGCCGACCTCGACGAGGTTAGAGCGGATGTCGGGGAAGCTCTATCGCGCGAGTCAGAATTCCAAGCTTACGGGCGCAGCCTTATCACCCGGATCGAATGGAAGCCTGACAATGCCTCAGACGATTTTTTTGAGAAAGGGACACGTTCCGGTCATATCGTCGCTGATCTAGACATTCGTCGGCCAACTTGGCTCAAGAGAATTCAAAAAGCTCTCGATTCTTCCAACGTCTGTATCCTTAGGTCATCAAGCGGACAAGGCAAGTCAACGCTTATGTTTCGTTTCGCCTATGACTATTGGCCCAAGGATCATACTTTCGTATTGCGCACAGCGACATCAACAGTTGAGGCTGAGCAAGTCTGTACATTTCTACGGAATAGAACTTCTCTGGGGCGACCGACATTGTTGTTGGTAGATGATGCTGGATGGAATATGCGCAACTGGCCAAGGATCGCTCAGGAATGCTCCGTCCTTGGCATCAAGGTTCTGGTAACGGCACGGCATGAGGATTGGCATCGCTTCGTGCGTGAAGGTCTGACGAATTTTGAGATACTCGAACCTGAGTTAGATTTGCAGGAGGCGAAAGACATATATAAGGCGCTTCGCGCCCATGGGCGATTGCACTCGTCAGTAGATAGCGCTGAATGGGCGTACGAGAAGGTAGGCAAGCCGCATTTGCT
Source organism: uncultured Heliomicrobium sp. (assembly GCA_964639915.1). Taxonomy (GTDB): domain Bacteria; phylum Acidobacteriota; class Blastocatellia; order RBC074; family RBC074; genus RBC074. The sequence goes on along the minus strand of CAZXHW010000117.1, from coordinate 8,001 downwards.
AATCGAGTACGTCTATCTGCTGACGCAAGGACGTTTACTCGAAGATCGTCTACGGGATCAAGTCAAACAGTTCAGTGTGCAACAGGAAGATCCGGCCAAGATTAAATTGCTCAGGCGAGCCACACTTGCCCATGCTCTTGGGACGCCGTTAGAAGTGAATCAGTTAATGCACGGTATCAGCTTTCGCGACGATCCTCAGCAAAATTTACGCACGTTGGCTGATGAATACCTAACGCTCAGCAAATCGTTGCTAAATGGACTGCATTGGGTGCGATCAGATCATCTCGCTCGCATTTTGCACGAAGGTTATCCTGACATGGCTCAAACCGCCCTCGCCATCCTTGAATCAGTTCCGGAATCCTATCTGGCATTGTTTGTGTCGAACGCGATTCTCCGTTTAGAACTCGACACAGATGCATTTCTTAATGGATTGGCCGATAAAGTTAAGTCATCAGGGCTAAGCTTCTTACTAGCGGCCCTTGACGGTATCTTTGACGCTGGTGAACGACAGTTCTTTGGGGCAAACAAGGCTTTGTTTGATGAGGCCTACGATGAGTTTGGACCTTCCGGGCCATTTTTCCTGGCCTGGAATTTTATGCCGACCGTTAAGCTGAACGTTACTGATGAATTTGCGGAAATTCTAGGCGAGAATGGTGGCAACTTACGAAAATTGAGCGAACTTGCTTTACAGACAGATTCGTCCCCTAAAGGATTGGATAACTGTGCAAGTTTTTTGCGTCACGTCGTACCGGCAGTTCATTCTGATCTTCTACGAAGAGACGTTAGTGATACAGGGCGCTTACTAGACTGGTGTGTAATGTGCAAGATTTCTTTGCCAGTGTGGCCGAAGACTGTGGACGAGATTATTAGTTCTTCGACTGTTTTCGATCTTACGCTGAAAGAGTTTTGTAACTTTACACAGGGACTTTTCCGGTACGATGAAGCCACATACCTAAAATGGTTTTCAGCCAATCATACTGACATTTTGGGATACCTCAAGCTACATACAGATTGCGTAGACATAGGCGTTGAGAGCAAAAATATCTCTATAAAGTTCATTTTACGGAATTGCGGTAACGACCTAGGCCAGGAGATGGCAGAGTCGCGCCTTAAAAAACTGCGCGCCGCGATTCCATTCGGTGAACAGTACAATTCTCAGGGTATCTGGATCATGGCGTTCGGTTTAGCCCCAACTTGGGAGAGCACGAACAAAAGTTTTTCGAGAGAACACTTACTGTTTGAATCGGACACAAAGAAGAATGCTGCCTGGGGTGGGATTATCCAGAATCACTATATACCTGATAGCTATTATAGATTTGAGGAGTCTTGGTATGAGCTTCGTTTCAATGCGAGACTTTTTGTGCGAGGTCTTTCGTCTGCAATTGTAGAAATCGACGATAAGAAAAGGCGCAAGCTGTGGGAGCAGGTAGTTGATACTTTTGGGAAGTTAGAGCGATGTACAAAGTTTATCCCGCTTTTGTCAGGGAAAAACTTTGAGGTCATGGGAAAACGCCTGTCTGCTTCTTTACAAAATCTTTGGCAATACAGTAGTGCTCACAATCAGTGGGCGATAAGTTTTAAGAATTTTTCTGAGCAAATCATTCAATTCTTTATTGGTATATCGACTGATAAGAAGGACGGGCAGGTTGGTAGATTGGCCGTGTATTACTTCAATGAGGCTCACAGCAAACTCGAAGGCATGCATGAAGTCTTTTCTCGTTTCTTTCTCGAAGCCCCAGACTACTTTAACGCTAGCGCATTGAATTCTGACGAACTCGATGCATATTCAGAACTTGCGGATTTGTTGGAAGCCTGTATAACCGAGCCGCCGCTAACGCCACAGGCGAATATTCGCCAATATGTTCGGACAAGGCGGGAGCAAAGGCGAAACCATATGCTTGATAGATTACGTCAGGCTGTTGCGCCGCTCGAAAAAGAAGGTATGTCGTTCGTTTTTCCCAATGACATTTATGTTGAACACCCTGCTCGTTATCTAACGCTGGCTTTCTCAGTCAAGGATGTTCTGGCTGCGGCAGAGCCGTTAGCTAGTGTTATTACCGTCCTCAATGCTCTTATCGGCATCGTAGAATTGGCGGATTTTTTCTGCCTCGTACCGATTCACAATGGAGCACGATTTCTCGAAGGTGGCTACCAGTTTAGTTCCCATACGATCCCAGAATTGGTCCAAGGTAACTGTCATCAATGGGAAACGCTCGTTCCCCAGGAGTTGCCGGAAAGAGTGATGCAATGTCTTCCACCTTTGCCATTAGTTCCTTGTGCGGAACTGCAACTTCGTTCGACTGTACAACTCTTTATTGCCGAAATTGAAGCACTAGCGGTGTGGGAAGATAGGATCGAAACCCTTGCGCTATCGGGAAACAGATTTGAAAGACAACTTTACAATAGGCATCAAGCTCAGTTGCTAGATGCTCAGCGTGAATTGGGAGCGCATATTAAAGAAACACGGGAGCGGCTGCTTGATTTCCTGCCTATCAGCGCTGGGAGCGAGGAGTCTAGGGAGCTACTAGAGACCTTGAAAACTCTTCAAGACGCTTTGCGAAACAATGATCTTCTCTTCCAAGAGCCGATCAGGCTGGTGACCGAATGAATCCGCGTTTCACCATTACGCACAAAATAACGGCTGGATTGACGCGCATTGAACGGGCGCGCGGCTTTCTCGAGGCAGCGCAGTTGTCGGAAGAATGGCTGGCGACGATGCGTTCGCGGGCGCTGCTGCTGGAAGCGCATCACACGACGCACATCGAAGGCACGCACCTCACTTTGGAGCAGGCAGAACGACTTTTGGCAGGCAAGTCTGTGGTTGAAGCCGACCCGGAAGACACGCGCGAGTTGCTCAATTACCGTGACGCATTCGAGTTCGTGAGCGGTTATTTGCACGATGGCGGGCCAGTGACCGAAGGCCTGATTCGCGAAATTCACCGGCGGTTGGTCGAAGGAGTTCGCGGCGGGTCGGCAAAGCCTGGGGAATATCGGCGAGTGCAGAATTACGTCGCGAATTCGCTGACGGGCGAGGTTATCTACTCGCCACCTGCGCCAATGGATGTAACGCCGATGATGGCGGAGCTGTCGGCTTGGCTGAATGCAGAGCACGAGATTCATCCGGTTTTGGCGGCGGGCGTCGCGCAATTTCAATTGGTTCATATCCACCCATTTGTAGACGGCAATGGACGCACTTCGCGGTTGCTTTCGACGCTTTGTCTGTACCGCGCTGGCTACGATTTCAAACGGCTGTTTTCAATCAGTGAATACTATGACTGGGACCGAATGGCATTTTACGCTGCGCTTCAGGGTGTACGTGATCGAGGAATGGATCTGACCGGCTGGCTGGATTTTTTTGTCGAAGGGTTGGCCACTCAAATGGTCGAGGTCACTGAACGCGGCAAACGCGCGATCCAATCCGACATACTGACGCAACAGCACAAGCTGAATGTGCGGCAGACAGCAGCAATCAGATACCTGCTGGAAAACGGCAAACTCACAATTCAAGATTTCGAGGCGCTTTGTCCAGAAACGACTCGGCGCAGCTTGCAACGTGATCTGAGGCTGCTTCTGGAAAAGGGCTTGGTGGTTGCGAGCGGGGCCACTAACCGACTGGAATACAAGCTGTTATGAGAACTTGCGACAAACTTGCGACACAGCTTGCGACACCAAGGGAAAGGCAAATCACTATGCTCTACACCGTCTAACGGCTCAATTTCTTCGTCGTTGCCATACTACTTTTCGGTTTTCCCTCCATCGGCAGCACACATACCGTCAATTTTTGAAAAACTTTCAAGAAAATATTCTCAGTGGTCAGCCAAGGGCGGCCAACCTTGCAAATCTCTCCAGAACAGCGCGCTGAGTCTGTTGTTAAGCTCGCGCAACCTGATAAGCTGTTGATTCAGCAGCATCAAAAATCGAGGAGCAAATTCATGAGTACACGTTGTCTTGGACGGGAAGGCATCCGCAAAGTGGCTGGCCTTTCGATTCTCTTGCGCTGGGCTGGTCTGGCCTGCGCGTTGTTTCTGGCGTCACCCACAATGCAAGGGCAAGACATCCCCTGGCCGCAGTTCCGTGGCCCGGATTCGAATCCCGTCGGAACGCATGCGAAGCTGGCAGAGCGCTGGTCGAAGACTGAAAACGTCGAGTGGATGCAGCAAATTCCGGGGCGCGGATGGTCTTCGCCGATTGTGTCGGGCGGCAAGGTTTATTTGACGACTGCCACGACTGAGGGCAAATCGAAGCCACCGCAGATCGGAACGGAATACAGCAACGAATACGTCGCGGAACTGCAAAAACAAGGGCTTCCGATGGACAAAATCATCGAGCGCGTGACGGAACGCGACATTGAACTGCCGAACGAAGTGAAGCTCCATTACTTTCTGTATTGTCTGAACCTGAAAACCGGCAAAGTGGAATGGCAGAAGGAGTTTTTCGCGGGACAGCCGCCGGGCGGACGTCACCGAAAGAACAGCTTTACGTCAGAGAGTCCAGTGACCGACGGAAAGCTTATTTATGTGTACGTGACGAATCTGGGGTTGTGGGCGTACGACCTGAAAGGCAAGCAGGTGTGGACAACGCCGCTGGAAGCGAATCCGATTTACCTGGATTTTGGAACGGGGAGTTCGCCTGCGCTGATTGGGAACCAGTTGGTGATTGTGAGCGACAACGAAAAGCAGCAGTTCATCGCAGCGTTTGACAAACAGACGGGCAAACAGGTCTGGCGCACGAATCGGAGCCTGGGAAACAAGGGAATGCAGTCAGGCTGGGTGACGCCGTATGTTTGGCGGCACGCGCTGCGCACTGAAATCGTGACGGTCGGGCCAACTGTGGCGGTCAGTTACGATCTGGCAGGGAAAGAGCTGTGGCGTTTGTCTGGAATGTGCCCGGCGCCGATTCCAATGCCGTTTGCGTATGACGGATTGCTGTACATTGACGGTGGGCGAGGTTCATCCATGTTCGCAGTTCGTCCTGGTGCAGCGGGCGACATTTCACTTCCGAAAGGCGAAAGCTCCAACGCATTTGTCGCTTGGTCGCAGCCGCGCGCCGGAACGTATCTGCCTTCGCCGTTGGCGTACGAAGGTGGAATTTACACATTGACCGAGACGGGCATCCTGACCCGCTTTGAAGTCAAGACAGGCAAGCAAACGTACAAGACGCGCATTGATCCGAAGGCGACGGCGTTTACGACTTCGCCGTGGGCGTACAACGGCAAGCTGTTTTGCCTGAGCGAAGAAGGCCAAACGTTCGTTATCGCGGCGGGTGAAGAGTTCAAGCTATTGCACGTCAATGAACTGGATGAGATGGCGCAAGCGACGCCTGCGATCGTGGGCGAACGTCTCCTGGTGCGGACGGAAACCAAGCTGTATTCGATTCGCAATAAAAAATGAGCGGGCAAAAGGGAAGCGCTATTGCAATCGAACACTTCTGCTTCGCCACCAGCCAGTAGCGGCAAATCGGCGTCTGCTTCAGACCGCGCGGCTGTAAGCGTAAAGAAAACAAACTCAGGCCGAATGTAGATGGGCCGCGTGCGCAAACACGCGGCCTTTTTTACTCAGTTTTTGCCCTTCAACAATCATTCGCCCGCGATGAAAACTCTTTCCCGCCGAGTCTCCCTTATCCAAAATGAGCGGAGAGTACCTTCCACTGGCGTCCTTGATAGTGCCTTGCGCCAATGTCTGTAAAAACGTTTGCCGGAATCCTGTGCCAAAAAGAATTTCACACTGCCTGTGAGGGGGTGTGTTTGGTTTCTGCGGTATTCAAAAGTGAAAGGGCGCAAACCGCGTTTTTCTGCGATTCTGGCGCCAGGGCCAAGAACTGCTTCACGGGCACTGATGTTGTCGTGAAGTGAATTGGTGTTGGCAGTGCTTCCCGCAAGCGAAAGAGTCGCTGCATAAAAGCTTGAAGCAGGCTTTCAACTTGTCCAGTCGGTCAATATGTGGAGCAAGTTTTGAATGCTCTCCCACATTTTCTGAGGAGCAAACCCATGAACGATCAAATGATGAATGAAGGATTTTGGTCTGTGCAAAACAAAGTCTGGTTGCAGATGGCGATGTGGATGGAATGGTTTCGACCATTTTTGTATTGCTTGCTGGCGATGGCATTGCTCAGCGTTTTGTGGACATTCGTTAATCTGGTGCTGTTGTGCCGGAAAGAATTGTCAGGGAAACAAGCTCAGAAAAAGATCAAAGTTCGCACGAAGGCTGAACCGGCAAGGGGGGCCAGGAATGTGGCCAGAGCCACGCTGAAGAAGCGAAGCCAGTACGCGGTCAAGACATTGTTTCTATTGGGATATTGCTGTGCTTTCAGCCAAGGGATGGTGCAGGCCCAATCACCTTCGCTCAACACTGACATTCGTGATGGCAACCAACAGCAAATCAAAACCCTGCTTGCCAAAGGCGCAAACGTCAACGCCGTCAGCAAAGCCGAGAAATCACCGCTTACTGATGGCGCTCAGGCTGCCGAATGTAAAGGCGGTTGTTTCCGTTTCAAAAAACAATTCGAAAGCGGCTTTCCTTACGGCAAAGATCAGTGGATTTCGGCAGCGGCAACAAGTTGGGCCGTGATGGCGCTGGCCTTGACGATAGACTTGCCAGACAATGCTGGAACAAGTATCACTTGGTAAATCACAAGGAAAATTCGAAATGCAAACAAATGATCATGAATTCTCGGAACCGACAAGTAACAAACTTATTGTTGGTTTCGCTATGTGCCTGCTGTTGGTCTTCACGGTTAGCCGCGCCAACGCGCAGTGGCCGCAGTTTCGCGGGCCGAACGGAGCGGGTGTTGATTCGTCCGCAGGGTATCCCATCGAGTTTTCGCCAACTAAGAACATAGCGTGGAAGGCAACGATCCCTTATGGACAGTCATCGCCCATCGTAGTAGGCACGCGGCTTTACGGCACGGCAAGCGAAGGCGAACGCTTGATTACCTTTTGTCTCGACACGCGCACAGGCCGTGAATTATGGCGGCGGGACGTAAAGCGTGAACGAGCGCAGGGCGCATACAAAGCAAATGACCCGGCGTCGCCTACGCCAGCCGCTGACGCGAGCGGCGTCGTAGCCTTCTTCCCTGAATTGGGTTTGGTTTCGTATGACAACGGCGGGAAAGAGCGGTGGCGCTACGCCCTTGGGCCTTTCAAAAACTTCTACGGCATGTCGGGGTCGCCGATCATTGCCGGAGGCTTGGTCGTGCTGGTTTGCGATCAGGTGACAGGGTCATTTGTTATCGCGCTTGACCGTGCAACCGGACGTTTGCGTTGGAAAACAGACCGACCTGGCATTTCGATTGGGTGGGCAACGCCCATGATCTTTCGACCGGAAGCCAATGGAAACGCAGACCTGATTGTGCTCGGCTCAACGCGTGTTGATGCCTATGAACTGGCGTCTGGCACGAGTCGCTGGTGGCTGCCGCTGGCGTCTGATGGCTCTATGGGGACGCTGCTGGCGAACGGCGATACGCTGATGATTTCTACGTCGGGCAGCAATGCGCCGGGGATGCCGACCTTCGCTTCCGTGCTGGCGAAATATGACAAAGACAAAGATGAGCGATTGTCATTGGAAGAGTTTCGCCGCGACCCAGACATGGGAGAACATTTCGGCTGGGTTGATGAAAACGACGACAAGTTGATTGTGGCTGCGGAGTGGGACAAGGCGCGAGCATTAGGCGTGGGCGAATGGGGCGCGATTGCCGTGCGTCCGGGCAACGCGCGTGGTCAGCTTGCGGCCAGCGCGGTGCGTTGGCGAATGCAGAAAAACATCCCTTACATTCCCGCGCCGCTGTTGTATCAGGGTGTCTACTACATGGTGAAAACCGGCGGCATCATTACCTCGCTCGATCCCGCAACCGGTCGCATGCTCAAGGAGGGGCGCAGCCCCAACGCGTTGGGTGAGTATTACGCCTCGCCCATTGCCGCTGATGGCAAAGTATTTCTGGCGAATACCGAAAGCAAGGTCTCGGTGCTCAAAGCCGGCGCGGAGTGGGAAGTGCTGGCCGTCAACG
>CAZXHW010000116.1:0-13488 GCA_964639915.1 uncultured Heliomicrobium sp. | reverse complement strand
TGCCAAGTTCTCGCCTGATGCGACGCGCGTCGGTTACGTCCGCGAAAACAATATCTACGTTGAGAATCTAGCAGATGGAAAAATCATACAACTGACCACGGACGGCGCGCAGTACACGGTCAACGGAACTTTTGATTGGGTGTATGAAGAAGAGTTGTTTTGCCGCGACGGTTTCCGCTGGTCGCCAGACGGCAAGCAAATCGCTAACTGGCAACTGGATGCTTCCGGAGTCAAAGAATTCAAGATGATCAACAACACCGCCGAGCTTTACCCGAAGATCATCACGTTCCCCTATCCGAAAGCTGGTGAAATGAATTCCGCCGCACGTGTTGGCGTGGTTAGTGCCACAGGCGGCAAAACGCAGTGGTTGGAAGTTCCGGGCGATGCGCGAAACAACTATCTGCCGCGCATGGAATGGGCGGCCAGTTCCGACGAAGTCCTGATTCAACAGCTCAACCGGTTGCAGAACACGAACGTCGTCATGCTCGGCGATATTCATACCGGCAAAGTCCGCACGGTGCTGACCGAAAAAGACGACGCCTGGGTTGATGTGTCCTGGGGAGCGATTGATTGGGATCGGCGCGGACTGGCGCGTGGAGATGTGGAATGGGTTGACGGCGGCAAACGCTTTCTGTGGGTTAGCGAACGCGACGGATGGCGGCATGTGTATTCTGTTTCACGCGACGGTTCAGACGTCAAATGCATCACGCCAGGCAATTACGATCTGATCGGCGTTGAATTAGTAGATGTACCGAACGGCTGGATTTACTTTTCCGCTTCGCCGGAAAATGCGACGCAAAAATATCTGTTTCGCGCACGGATGAACGGCGACGGCAAAGCCGAACGATTGTCGCCAGCGGCTCAACCCGGCACACACACGTACACGATTTCTCCCAAGGGTGATCTGGCGATCCACACGTATTCGGCCTTTAACAAAGTTCCCGCAACAGATGTTGTTCGCTTCCCACAACACGCTGTAGTGCGAACGATGTTCGACAATAAAGAACTGGCCGAACGTATTGCCAAATTGAAACCGGTCGTGCAGGAATTTTTCCGCGTCAAGATTGAAGAAGGCGTTGAGCTGGACGGCTGGATGATGAAACCGCCCGGCTTTGATCCGCAAAAACGTTATCCGGTGCTGTTTCACGTGTATGGCGAACCGTGGGGGCAAACGGTGCTCGATTCGTGGAGCGGCGGCCAAGGAATGTGGCATCGCATGCTGGCTCAACAAGGATACTTGGTAGTCAGCGTGGACAATCGCGGCACTCCGGCTCCGCGTGGCCGCGCCTGGCGCAAGATCATTTATCGCCAGATGGGTGTTCGCAATTCGCTGGATCAAGCCAATGCCGCCCGCGCAATTTCAAAATGGCCTTTTGTTGATGCAACGCGCATTGGCATTTGGGGCTGGAGCGGGGGCGGTTCTTCGACGCTGAACGCGATGTTCCGTTACCCGGATGTTTACCAAGTCGGCATGTCTGTCGCGCCGGTGCCGGACATCCGCTACTACGATTCGATTTACCAGGAACGCTACTGCGGATTGCCGCAAGATCATTCTGACGAATACAAACAAAGCTCGCCAATTACGTTTGCCAGCCAATTAAAAGGCCAACTGCTGGTTGTCCACGGCACGGGCGACGACAACGTTCACTATCAGGGAACCGAAGCGCTGATCAATGCGCTGGTCGCCGCCAACAAACCATTTACGATGATGTCTTACCCGAACCGTTCGCACGGCATTTACGAAGGGCCGGGCACAACCAAGCATTTGTATGGATTATTGACCCGCTTTCTGAATGAAAAGCTGCCGCCAGGGCCACGCGGAGAATAATCACAGACTGTTTGTGATCCGTGGTTGGGCGGCGCAATAAAACGGTTATATGATTGTCCGCCTTTTCAGCAATGCCTATACTTTGAACGCTGGGCTCGTCTGATGATCATTACCGAAATCATTTGGAAAGATCAGTTTGTTGAAAAGTTGGCCTGGAAACATGGCGTGTCAACAACAGAAGTCGAGGAAACTCTTCACGCCGACCCGCATCTTCGTAAGGTGGGCAAAGGCAATGTAAAAGGTGAGAATGTCTATGCTGCGTATGGCCAGACTGAGGCGGGTAGGTATCTGGTAGTGATCTACATCCGCAAACCGAAGGGCGTGATTTTGCCCATCTAGGCGCGTGACATGGACGAATCCGAAAGGAGATATTATGAGCATCAAAAATAAGCCTATTGATCCATTGCCGGATTCTTTTGCTTCCGAAGTAGAGGCTGGAGAGTTTTGGGATACCCACAGCACAATGGATTATGCGGAATATATGGAACCTACAAATGATGTGATCAAAATCAAGAAACGGATTTTTGAGGTGCAAGTTGAGGAAGATGTTTTTCAACGATTGCAGCAAGAGGCAAACTCTAAACATAAAACGATTCCCAAGGTCGTTGACCAAATTCTGAGAAAGACACTGCCAGTCACATAACGAACTAATACGCCCAGCCCTATTCGTTGCAGCTTGAAAAGCGGCTGAACAAGAGGCTTAAAAAGCAGATGGCAAAGAGAAAGCTCAAAAATAGGCTATTGCTCCTTGCCTGCTCGCGAAAGAAGAAAGACACTGCTGGCTTACTACCTGCCCTGATCCGATATGATGGCCCGGCATTTCAAATACTTCGAAAGTTCATTGCCCTACGCCCCGACAAAGCAGCTCAACTAGATGTTTATGTTCTGTCAGCCAAATTCGGCCTAATCCCCGTTAATAAGCCAATCACCTGCTACGACAAGAAAATGACGCAGCAAACTGCGGCAACGATGAATCGTCAAGTTCTTTCTGTGATGCAAAAGTTATTTTCGCCCTGTAAGTACAAACAACTTTTTATCAATGTAGGGCAAGACTATGGTGGTGCGCTGGCAGGTTACGAAAAGATCATCCCGAATAATCTGGAGATAATTACCTCAACCGGCTCATCGGGGCACAGACAAGCCGAACTATATGACTGGTTGTATGGAGAGCCGCCGAAACAAACTGGTACCACGACAGGCACGGCTTCCATACGTGGAGTGACTCTGAATATGACGCCGGAAGATGTGCTTGATAGGGCGATTCAAGCTTTGAACAAAACACAGAGCGATTCATCACGTTTCCAGTCGTGGTATGTACCAGTTAGTGGAAACCGTGTTTCACCCAAGTGGCTTGTCAGCCAGTTAACCGGCCTACCAGTTGGAGCATTCGTTACGGATGAAGCTCGCAGAGTATTGGCTAAACTTGGAATTGAGGTTGTACGAGTATGAGCGAAAGTAATTTTGAGAATCGGCGATTAACTGAAGCAGGAGTTCAGGAAGAATTACAGCGTCAACCACATTTGCTGATGAAGCTTGCCGAGAATGCTTTCACCGTGGCAGAGAGCCTTCGTAATAACTACTTCAAGAACACGGCTAGCTTCGTGACAGTCTTACGCCGAGCGATGTCGGATACGGTACAAGGCAAGCGCCCTGAACCGATTCTTACGGTCTACGACATCAAAGATGCCGACTGGCCATCAGTACAAGGTGAAGTGGTAACGTTTATTGATGGCGGAGTGGGAAAAGTTCAGCTTTCCAGTCAGGTGCCGATCCTGCTTCGTGTCGGTTCTTATTGTGTGCGTACAGGTGAACGCCGGTTGGCGGAGCGTGAACAGTTTGGATACTACCCCGTCATCTTGGGTGACTTGGAGGGAGGGAGCAAAGATCGCAAGGATTTCATTGATATTGTGCGCATCACAGCGGAGTTGCTCGGAGGGTTGTCTGCATTAGAAAGAACGCCCGATCTGCGCATGCTGATGTTTCATGGACCTCTGGTCTATTTGATGAGTCAATATCCTGGTCACACGCCCTTTACCGAACAGGATATTGATTTGTTTCTTCGGCAATATGCCTCAGACCCCGCGCTGAGCCACCAACTCAAAGAAGAGTTCATGCGAGACGCCAAGCTGGACATTTATCCACAGATGACAGAACGCTCGGACGAGTGGATCAAGAGGCGGTTATTTGAGCCGATGGCCTGGATTGCGTGGCTTTACCGTCGCTTAATCAAAACCGCTAAGCAACGCGACCCAGTTCCGATCATTGCTGGCGTGGTCGAACGTGGACAGTTGAGGGAATTCAGCGAAAGGGTGCTTCTCGCCCGTGTGTTTAGAGGATTGCGCGAAAAGAATAACGATGACTATTTCAACCAAATGTTTGGCCGTTCTGATCTAAAGAATGAAAAGGCATTGCTAGACCGGCTTGGATATACCGATACATTGCTGCTGGCAATGCTGCTTCAATCCGGACAATTCTCTGAATCGTGGGAAATCGCAAAATATGAGGGATTACGCTCAGGAAGAGTAGCTTTACCAAATGTTGCTGGTAGCGAGAATGTAAACTTCGCCTCACTGAAACCTGGGCCGATAGGCTTTCCACGTGTTCGTGGTTGTTATGTCGGCATATCTGAAACAACTGAGCCAATGCGCGTGGAAGTTTTCGATGATCTTGGGGAAGAACAAATTATTGAAGCGACTCGGCGCGCTTACCTGTATGCCAAACTGCTACCCGGTTATGGTTTCCCGATTGGGCTGGACATCGTTGATAAGTTCGCCAAAGTCCCGGCTTGGCTAACGAATGCTTATGGGAAGTTGATCAAGCATCATTTAGGCGTAAGTTTGCAAAACGGCGAGGTCAGCGACGCTGAAATGCGAAGAATACTGGTCCAAGCAATTTACATGACTCACCGTGATTGGTTATTCCGCCCCCAAAGCTAAGGAAGGAAAACAATGATCAAACAAAGCAATCCTCAGTCACAGTCTGATTTTTACGTCGGAACCCTCGTTGGTGAAAGCACCAGCCGTGAATTCCGTTTGGCGTTGGCACACGAAGCGGTACGTGAGCAAGATATTATTGCAGTAGACGCTACCTTGCGTCCTACGGACGGAAGCGATTTGCCAGAGCAAATTCGCGTCTGGGCAAAGGTGCAACGTATTGAGCGGATGAATCCGCTTTTCCCCAGCGAAGCCGGCCACGAACTTGCGGCAACCCAGACGAATCCATTCGACACTGTGCTTTCGCTAAGCCGCGAAATGGTTACGGCAGTATGCCAAGTTTTGGGTGCGGAACCACTTAAAGGTGCCCAAGGCGGAAAGCTTGATCATCTGCGCTACCCTCCCCAACCAGCATCAAGCGCATATCGCCCCGACTCAAAAGACATTGCCCGCGTGGTATTGGGCGACCTAGAGCAAAAGAAAGATCGCGCGCTCGACTTAGCAACTCTGTCTAATCGCCCAGAGGTGAATGTTCTTGTTGATGGCCACGCTATAGTCACGCGCCATCTCGCGATACTGGCAATGACCGGCGCAGGAAAAAGCGTGACTGCGCGGCGGATTATTGAAGAACTTGCCGCTAAAAACTATCCGATTGTGATTTTTGATCCCCACGGTGACTATACGGGACTTGCAGACGTTGAGGCGTTGAAGGGCCGCGTAAAGCGTTATTATGCAAAGTTTCCATTATTTGAAGAAGACGCGGAAACAGTTGCTGAGATAGTGAGTAGTCTAGGATACGAACTCACCCCGACAATGAGAATGAGGTTCGATGATGTTTTTCGCGCGGCCAAACTGTTCATTACGGACGATAAGAATGACATGACGCAGCGATGTGCGTGGCTCTCACAGAGGATAGGTCAACCTGACCTATTAACTTATGGCATACAACCAGATATGTGGCTTGTTGCTAAACTTGCTGAAGCAGGAGAAGCGGTTTTGGATCAAGATGACGCTCTCGGGCTACAGAATCTAGTAAGCTGGGGTTGGACCGGCATTGGTAATTACACAGGGACAGACAAACGCACTCTTGAAGGAATAAAGAAAAGAGCCTATAGCGCAGCATCTGCCCTTCGACGAATGGAGTTAACGAATCAAAAGATTGCACAAAGTGCAGATCAATTGCCTACTGATCGGAAAGCCTTGGTTAACTATGGCGGTATAAGCGTGATTTCTTTGGCGGGGTATACAGGTAATTTTCAAGCGACTATTTACAGCATTATTGCGAACGACTTATTTGAACTGAGAGTGCGGGATGAGTTGAAGCTGCCCGTCCTTCTTTTACTCGAGGAAGCGCACAACTTTGCTCCTGCCAAAGCAAACACTCCGGCTGAGCAGCGCGCAGTTAATGCCACCAAACAGATTGCTCAAGAAGGGCGGAAGTTCGGCGTCGGTCTCATCATTGTTAGTCAGCGCCCTTCGCGTTTGGATGAGACGACCCTTTCTCAATGCAACTCATACATCATCATGCGGTTGGTCAATCCGGCTGATCAGAACTTTGTTCGCAAAGTCATTGAAAGCCTTGGCGAAGACGACGCAAAGATGTTACCTGATCTGGATGTAGGTGAAGCCATTTTATCTGGGCAGTTAATCAACTTCCCTGTGCTTGTCAAAATCAAAATGTCGAAATCGAAAGGTGAACGCGAAGAGAAAGATGCTTTTGAAGCTTTGATCGAAGCACATCAGAAAGTCATCAACGAGACGAGGAAAAGGTAGTTGTGGAAATCGTCGCCGGACTTACCCTTAAATGTCTTAATCCTCGTGTCTGGGACGCGAACTCAGCCTACTATCTTCCCAACCTAAAAGCTGTGATGGTTTCTTATGCCGATTTCCATCGGATGCCAGCGCAACGGCGAAAGGCGATGGAACTTGGAATTCACGCTCATCTGAATATCCCGAAAGGCGTAAGGGTTTACTTGGACAATGGCGCTTTCTATTTTATGAGCCACGAAGGGAAGACGCCGAAGAAGGAGTACGAAGAGTTCGTCGAGAAGGCAAAACCGGATTGGTGGCCAATACCGCAGGACTTCATCCCAACGCCACGAATGACGCAGACAGAGCAGCGGCAATGCTTCACCCGCACAATGCAGATGAATTGTAGTTATGAGCACGACGGATTCGTGCCAGTAATCCACATCAGCCGTTTTTTGGAAAAGTACACAGCAGCTATCAAGGATAACGAAAGATTGGCAAGCAAAACGGCAATTGCTTTTGGCGGCATTGTCCCGAATCTATTGCGCTCTTCGAAAGCTGTTTCCTATGCAGAAATTCTAAAAAGCCTCAAGCATGTCCGGCTAGAATTTGCTGGCAAAAAGATTCACGTCTTTGGGATAGGCGGCACTGCCACACTCCATATCGCCGCCTTACTTGAGATGAATTCAGTAGATTCAAGTGGTTGGCGTAACCGCGCAGCGCGCGGCTTAATTCAGCTACCCGGTAGAGGTGACCGAATGGTGGCTGATCTTGGTAGCTGGCGAGGTCGAGAGCCAAGTAAGGAGGAATGGAAAATGCTTGAATCCTGCCAATGCCCCGCCTGCCGGAAAAATGGAATAGCTGGCTTGAAAGCGAATCTCATTCAAGGTTTTTGCAATCGGGCGACGCATAACCTTTGGGTGCTGCTGGAAGAGAATCGGGAAATTCAAAAACGAATTGACGATGGAACGTACCCCTCGTGGTACAAAAACCATCTGGATAATTCGACTTACTTCACCCTGATTCGCCAGCTTGTTGAGAACCGTCAATGGAAAACAGCAGCATCAACAAAACGGCCAAAGAGAGTCAAAAAGGATTAAGCTATAAGGTGCCACATTTTTACTGCTGGCATTGTGGGCAGTAATGCGTGTTCCGTCCGCCAATTCGTAAATGCGCGACAGGGGTTTCGCAGCGCGGACACGGTCGGCCAGTTCGTTCAAAGACATAGCGACCATGTTGCGCTTGGCCTTTGCGGCCAAACAAGTCGCGCTGCGTGCCGCGAAGCGCAAGCCCTTCGGCCAACACTTCCACAATGGCCGTATGCAGTCGTGACAGCTCATCCTGTGACAAAGAAGCTACGGAACGGCATGGATCAATTCCTGCCAGCCACAAGCTTTCGTCTGCATCCCGGTTCCCCAATCCCGCCAACACGCGCTGATTCAGCAGCACCGTTTTCAGAACACCTCGGCGGCGGCTAAGTTGACGGGCAAGAACGCCCACGTCGAATGATGGATCAAGCGCTTCAGGTCCGAGCGAAGCAAGATCAAGAAGTTCGGCCAACTCTTCAGATGGCGCGACTGCCGCCCGTGCATAGCCAAGCTTATCCAGGAATCGCAAATCTTCGCCACGGTCAAGCTGCCAAATAATCAGCGTTTCGGGCACAGGCGGCTGGGCTGAAGATTCAAGTTTCAAAGTTCCCCCAATCATCAAATGCACTGCCAGCGTCAACCCATCGGAAAGCGACATCAAAATGTATTTCGCCCTGCGCTTCGCATCCGTCACAACGCAGCCTTTCAACAACGCAGAAAATTCATCGGTGGTTGGGAAACGAACAGATGCTGGCTGGAGAACGATTGTGCTGTGGAAGCTGCGGCCAACGACTGCTTCGCGCAAATCGCGTACTAGCGTTTCTACTTCAGGTACTTCTGCCATAATGCGTTCAACTTGCCCGCACAAGCCGGAGGGAAATCGGATGATCAGCTTCCCGTTCGGGAATAAGCAAAAGAAGATAGGCTAGGCAAAAAAATCCAACATCGGGATTAACACGACGGCACCGATGATGTACAAAAAATAAAGGATGACAGCAAGATGAACCGTCCCGGAGAACGGTTCTACTGTCATCCCTGATTGCATGAATTGAACTCGATATCAGGCAGTGACGCGTCCGCCTGCTATCATTCGGTACCCAGCCAACAGCACGATGGAGCCCAAAATTGCTGTGATCCATCCTGCAGAATAATCCGGCGATGCCCATAGCATCCTGCCGACAAACGAACCGATCAACGCGCCAACCATACCGATGATGGCGGTGATGATGATTCCGCCTGGGTCTTTGCCTGGCATCAAAAACTTAGCAATTGCGCCGACAACCAAACCAAACAAAACTTGACCAATCAGATGTCCCATAAATCCTCCCTGGAGTTCGTCGTCAATACTCCGCACAAGACGGTGTGACGACGCGACATCGTGTTTTTGTAAGATGCAGCGTGGCCGGAGCAACGTATGTTTGCGCTTCACGCCTGTCTTGCAAATCGCGAAAGCTACCGTTTTCAGCTTCGCGTATGCCTCACCTGCAAGCGACGCGCCATCGCAAGAAGCAAATTCAAGGTTGTTGATTCAAAAAGGGTTGGAGAGCCAGAAAGATCGGCGAAGGGCAAAGATTGGCTTCTAGGCAAAGACTTAGACGACCCGCGACCGTAAGGGTTGAGAAGCAGTAGTGGCAAGCGTTTTTCATCCCAGCGTTTTGTTTGCCTGCTCACTACTGCTGAATTGACGAACTGACAGGATTTAAGCCTGCAATTCGCCCATTACTTTTAACAACGCAGTTTTGAACTTTGCCATTTCGTCTTTTGTGCCGACGCTGATGCGGGCATGCGTTGGCCAGGCAGGCCAGACACGGCCGATGTAAATCTTCTCTTTCTGCATGGCGTTGACCAATCGGCGAGCAGGCATCTTGGCATTCAGCATGAAGCAGTTGCTGACCGAAGGCACAAATTCGATCTTGTTCTTTTCCAGAAACGAAAAGACGTCTTCGCGAATGTCTTTGATAATTTTGCGGCGTTCGGGAACCAGGGTTTTCACCTTCAAACTGGCTGTTGCGCCAACCATACCGGTTAGAGGCAGCGCACCTGCGCCGAAATTTTTCAGCTTGCCGATCAAATCAGGGCGACCAATTGCGGCGCCTGCGCGCAGACCGGCCATTCCGTATAGCTTCGAAAACGTGCGCAAAATAATCACGTCTTTGTCCATCGCCACCCAGTCCGATCCCGTCACTTCATCGCTCAGGTGAATGTAGGCCTCGTCGAGCAACAGAATGGTGTCTTCCGGTTTGTTGGCAATGGCCCATTCAATGTCGGCGCGCGGCGTGATCGTTCCAGTTGGATTGTTGGGGTTGCAGATATAAATCAATCCGGCTTTGCGTTCGGCGGCGGCTTTGACCATCGCTTTGACGTCGTGGGCGTGTGTGGGTGTCAGGGGGACTTTAATAATTTTTGCGCCGATGAACTGCGCAGCGCGGCCTCCGGCTTCGTATCCAGGATCGGACATCACAAAGGGTTTTTCTTTCGACGTAAACGCCAGCACAGCGCGATGGAGCGGATCGCTGGAACCTGGAAACGGCAGCACGTATTCGGGGTCCAATCCTTCCAGATCGGCCAGTGTTTTGGCGAATGTGTCTGTCAATTCGTATTCGTAGCGTCCGCCTTTGGCGATGACTTTCGAAATGGCTTCGATAGCTTCCGGGCATGGCCCAAGCGGATTTTCGTTGGCGTTGATTTTAACGGCGTCTGCTGGAATAGGGCCAGTTTTGGAAAGCTGCGCCATTGCCAGGTTTGCTTCGCCATAAAACGGCAATGCCGCGCCTGCCGTCAGCATTGCCGTCATTTGAGCTGCCATTCGACCAAACGAACGGCGGGAAAATTTTTGCTCTGCGCGTTGTGGACTGGTCATAAGAGTTCCTCCGTGGTTGTGGGTGGTAAATCAAATACGGCGCGGCCGGACTTGTTGTCAGCGGCCTAAGCGACGCGCGAATGGGTTGCCGGAACAGGATGAACCGGCGGGTGAACCAAAATCGAATTTCCTGTCAGACTGTTTGCCAGATTTCCGGTGTTGCGATTGATCGTCAGCTCTTCGTCGCGGCGGATGACCGTGCCAATTTCGCTGAGCAATCCATCTCTTTCGATGGACGCGAAAAGCCGCGCGTCCAGACCGATCAAGTGCAATTCGCCGTTCCGCTGTCGCTGCCTAGTCGCCAGTTGGCGCAAACAATCGGTCGCGGCGGAATCAATCGGCCCGGCTTCTGTTAAATCCAGCACCAGTGTTTTTGCCGTCACTTCGCGGAGCAATTTTGTGAGCACTTTCTCGCTCGACGCGAAAAACAATGGACCGGTTAACCTGTAAATCTGCATTTCTGATTGCAGCGTGGCGCTTTCCGGAAAAGTGAAAATGGCCGAGGGTTCCTGCTTTGCTGGATCAGGAACTAAACAATCAATCTGTTCCAACCGGGTGGATTGCGCTGCGCGTTCGACAAACAACAACATCGCGATCAGCGAACCAATGCCGACACCCACAATCAAATCGCTAAAAACTACCAGCGCGAAGGTCAGCAAAAACAGCGCGGCGTCCGCGCGATTCATGCGTTTTAGATTGCGAAACCGATCCAACCCGACCAGTTGCAAACCCACGGCGACAGTAACCGCTGCCAGAACAACCAACGGAATATGGCTGATGATTTCACGCAGCGGTAGTAGAAATAACAACAGAATGAAACTATGGGCGAAAACCGACCAACGACTGACTGCGCCTGCTTTGGCGCTGGCAACGGTTCTGGCCAGCATCGCCACGCCCGGAGGCGCGCCAAAAAACGGACACGCCATGTTGGCAATTCCCTGCGCGACCAGTTCGCGATTGAACTTCACTTCGCCGCGCATTTCGCTCATCCGGTCCGTAACAACCACGGTCAACAATTGGTTGATCGTGATCAGCCCAGCCAGTGTGAAGGCCGGATAGATCAAATCGGAGAAAGCAGAAAAATCCAGCGCGCCCGCGCTCGGATGAGGAAAGCTGTCTGGCAATGCGCCAACGCGAGGTAAATTCCAACCTAGCAGGGTCGTCGCTGCTGATGCGCCGACGACGGCAATAAGGGACTCAGGAATGTTCTTTTTCCACAAAGGCAGCAAAAACATCACGCCCAGCACCAGTCCGCTGATTCCCAACGCATGAAGATCGCTTTGACCGGCGCTTTTGATGACAATCCACAAATCGTCAATCACGCCCAAATCAAAACTTGCGGCGGCGGGTTTAACACCGAAAACAGCCTTCAGTTGCGATGCGACAATGATGACGCCCAAACCGCTGGTGAAGGCTCCGATGACAGATTGCGGCAAGTAATGGAAAAATCGCCCCAGCCTGAGCGCGCCGATCAGCAACATTATCAACCCACTGAGAGCACCCGCAGCCAACGCTGCGCCAATACCATGGCTTTGCACCAAGCCAGCCAACACAGGGACAACTGTCGCCGACAATCCGCTGACAACAACTGGCGCGTCGGAAATCATTCCTGAAAGTGCGCCGCCGATAATTGAAGTGTACAAACCGGCTTCCGGACGCAAACCAATTGCAATTGAAAGCGCCATTCCGTACGGCACAGCAATTAATGCCGCCACGGTGCCGCCGAAAAAATCTCCGCGACGCCGTGCCCAGCTTGCAGGCGTGTTCCAATTAGTTTTGAAATTAGACAAACGGCGGCGCAGATGGCTGTAAAAATCGCGATCGCCTGTTCGCATGAAGTTGCGCGCGCGATTGGCGGTATCACCTTCTGCTCCGCCAATCGCGCGCTCCGTACATTTGGTTACTTCGGTCATCATCAATTCGGTCAAGTTACGTTTCAGGCACTCAGAGTGCCGTTCTCAGACGGTTAAACCACTTCACGTCAAAGCACGTCTGAAATCGGCACTCTGAACACCACTTGGTCGGCGTTACCACATCAGGCGCAAGCTTAATTGCACCACGCGGGCGAAATTAGCCTGGGCTGTGATTTTGCCGAAGCTGGAGCTTCCGAACGTCGTGTTGGGCGCTCGGAAAACAGGTGTGTTTAATGCGTTGATTGCTTCTACGCGGAACTGGGCTTTGAACGATTCGAAAATCGTTGTGTCTTTCGTCAACCCAATATCCCAGTTCTTTTGGCCCGGACCGCGGACATCCAGAGAGCGGGTAAGCGTGCCGAAGGTGCTAGCCGCTGCCGCCGTGAAAGCAGCCGCATTGAAATATCCGCCATCAGCGGCGTTCGGCGACAGAGCGCGCTGCAACGCGTTGTCAGCCAGCACTTCAGCACCAGCAACCAGATTCGGACGCTGGCCGCTGCTGTAAGCGTTGGTATTGTTGTTTGATTGCGTGATCGAAAGCGGATACCCGCTTTGCATCTGGCCGATGAAATTGATCTGCCAGCCCCCGACCAATCTATCTACCAGGCCACTGGTGTTGAGTAATGATTTGCCTTTGCCAAACGGCAATTCCCAACTGCCACTGACCAGAAAGCGATGCGTCAGATCAATTGAAGCCAGCCCGTATTCCGGCGTCAGGTTGTAAATGTTGGTCGCGAAGCCCGAAGTGCCCGCGTAAAAGTTCCCCTGCCCGATGATGTTGTCCTTCATTTCGCTGTAGGTGTACGAGGTCAGGAAACTGACGCCTTTGCTCAGCCGTTTTTGCCCCTTGGCCGTAAACGAATTGTAGAAGGATTTTCCGGCGCTGGCGCCGTGAACGAAGATGTCACCGAATTGTGGGAACGGTCGCAGCAATTGGCGTTTCTGGATTGTCGCACTGCTCAACGCTCCGGTCGTAATAATCCCGAAAAATGGGTTCGCCACATTCGTCAGCAAATTCGGATCGTTCAGTTTGTCAGCGGACAACTGGTTGATGTTGAACGTCGCATCGTTGATGCCGCCAATTTGCAGTTTCGTGCCTTTGCTGCCGATGTAGCTC
>CAZXHW010000115.1:0-13553 GCA_964639915.1 uncultured Heliomicrobium sp. | reverse complement strand
AGCTCTTGGGCAAGAAGGAAACAAGCCGCAGGTCATTGCGCCGACGGCGACAGCGACGCCCAAGGTTCGAGACGACATCGCCGCGCAACTTGGGCTGCGCAATCCCGCGAGCTTCATTGCCGGGTTCGACCGCCCGAACCTGATGCTGAGAATCCTACCCTGCAAAACCGACAAGGAGCGAATTGCGCGCGCGGCGCAAATCATCGAACGCAGCGATGGCACAGGCATCATTTACACTTCCACCCGCAAAGCCGTCGAAGAAGTCACCAGTCAGTTGCAATCCTTGAAACTGAAAGCCGCCGGATATCACGCTGGGCTTGGCGAAACGGTCAGGGCGCGCGTGCAGGACAGTTTTATGTCTGGCCAACTGCACGCCATTGTTGCTACCAATGCCTTCGGCATGGGCGTGGACAAACGCGATTTGCGCTTTGTCACGCATTACAACCTGCCGGGTTCGATTGAAGCCTATTACCAGGAAGTCGGGCGCGCCGGACGCGACGGGCTGCCTTCGGTTTGCACGCTGCTGTTCAATTACAGCGACACGCGAACGCACGAGTTTTTCATTGACGGCAATTATCCCGACCCGGAGCTGATCCGCGATGTTTACGATTGTCTGAAAGGTGTTGGCAGCGAAACCATCGAACTGACCGCCCGCGAAATCAGCCCGCGCATCAGCGTCAGAAATGAAATGGCGATCAACTCGGCGCTGGTGTATTTGGAAAAAGCTGGGCACATCGAACGCGCGCAAAGCGGCAGCGGCATCAAGTTGCTGGACAGAGTTTCACGCATGGGATTGCGCGTTGACTGGAACGATCTGGCCAAACGCCGAATCGCCGAAGAGCGCAAGCTGCGCGAAATGGTCAATTACGCCTATCACGAAAGCTGTCTGCGGCAATTCGTGCTGCGGTATTTCGGCGACCGCAAACAGCCTGCCAATTGCCGCTGTTCCAATTGCCAGCCGCGAATGATGTGGAAAGATATTGAAGAAGCGGTTGAAGAACGTCACCAGCGAATTTCCAATTCTTCTGGTTCCGTTCAGCCAATCGAAACTGGTGGCGCTCGTGCGTTGACGGACGCAGAGCATCTGGCCGTGCGGAAAATTCTGAGCTGCGTGGCCAGGATGGAAGGCCGATTTGGTAAGTCTGTCGTCGCCGGAGTGCTGCGTGGTTCGCGCGCAAAAAACATCCATGCGAATCAACTGGATCAGCTTTCGACTTATGGCTTGCTGCGCGAATACACGCAAGACGATCTGACCCGCTTCATCAATGCGCTGATTGTCGCTGGTTGCATTCGCCAAAGCGGCACGGCGTATCCGGTGGTGACGCTGACAGAACTTGGGCGGCAGGTGATGCTGGACAAAGCGCGCGTTGAGCTTGATCTGGAAGCCGTCGGCGCTGACCTTTCGGACGAAATCAGCGAAGACGCCGAAGCCGCCGAAATCGAAAAGAGCTTGCCGACAAACAAGCTGGGCGAAACTCATCTGAAGACTTTCGAGCTTCACCGGCAAGGATTCAGCGCTGCCGAAATTGCCGAACAACGGGGACTGAAACCCAGCACCATCGAAGAGCATCTTTTTTTGCTGATTGAAGCGGGGCGAGAAATCAATTTGGATCGGTTGGTTGATGCGGCGGATCGTTCCTTGATCGAAGCCGCTGCGGAACAATGCGCTGAGGCCGGGCAGGTTGGTTTGACTCCCATCAAACAACAGTTGCCGGAGCGAATCAGCTATGGCGCGATCCGCATTACTCTGGCTGCGCTCAGAGCGCGAAAGCCGGAACGGAATGGGGAGCGGCAGCGACTTGGTTGATTAAATGGCCTTTGGATAATAAATGTCTCTGCCTGTACCTGCTTTGCCTTTGTTACCCCAGAGCGGCGGCTAAATTCAGCCGCCGCTCTGGGGCGAAGAAGAATCGCTGTTACTACCGCTCCCATTCCACAAAAGGCACCTTATTTCGTGATTCCGAACTGACCGAGCATAAAGGCGTAATCAAACGCCATATCCTTCAGCCTGTCATATCTGCCGGAAGCTCCGCCGTGGCCGCCGGGTTCCAGCTTCACTTTGAATAGCAGTAGGTTCTTATCGGTTTTCAGCGAGCGCAACCGAGCGACGTATTTGGCGGGTTCCCAGTACATCACCTGGCTGTCGTTCAGTGAAGTTCGCACCAGCATGGTCGGGTAGGCTTTGGCTTCGATGTTTTCGTATGGCGAATAGCTGCGCATGTAATCGTAAGCCGTTTTCTCATTCGGGTTTCCCCATTCCAGATATTCGCCAACCGTTAGCGGCAAGGTCGCGTCCAGCATCGTATTCATCACATCCACAAACGGAACGTACGACACGACGGCTTTGAACAGGTCGGGCCGCATGTTGGTGACGGCGCCCATCAGCAAACCGCCGGCGCTGCCGCCGGTGACGATCAAACGGTCGGACGAAGTGTATTTCGCTTTGACCAGATGTTCGGCGCAGGCAATAAAGTCTGTGAAGGTGTTTTTCTTCGCCATCATCTTGCCCTGGTCGTGCCATTCTTTGCACAGGTCGCCTCCGCCGCGAATGTGGCCGATGGCATACACCACGCCGCGATCCAGCAAGCTCAGCCGTTGCGATGAAAAGCCCACGTCATACGGATAGCCATACGATCCGTATGCTTCCAGCAACAGTGGACGTTTGCCGTCCAGCTTCAAATCTTTTTTGTAAACAACCGAGAGCGGAACTTTGGTGCCGTCCGAAGCCGTCGCATAAATCCGTTCGGATTTGTAGAGCTTCATGTCGTAACCGCCGAGCACTGGTTGCTGCTTTTTCAATTCGCGATGACGGGTTTTCACGTCGTAATCAAAAATCGAGCTTGGCGTGATCAGCGATTCGTAGCCAAAGCGGAAGTTCGTCGTGTTGAATTCCAGGTTTGACGTTCCATAAGCCACATAAACGGGTTCGGGAAATTCGATGTAATGTGACTGGCTAGTTTTCAGATCGGTGATGCGAACTTTCGGGATGCCGTTTTCCCGCTCGCTGGCAATGAAATGATCAGCGAAGCAATCCATGTCTTCCAGCATCACTTCTTTGCGATAGGGAATTAGTTCTTTCCAGCTTTCCTGTTTCAGATCATTGACAGGAGTCGTCACCAGCCGGAAGTTTTTCCCTTTGTCATTGGTGCGGATGTAAAACTTGTCGCCGTTGTGGTCTACGTAATATTCGTGGCCTTCTTTGCGGGGCAGGATAAGCTTCAATTCAGCAGTGGGATTGTCCGCAGGCAGATAGCGCATTTCGCTAGTCGTCGAACTGGCCGTTCCCACGATGATGTAACCTTTGCTGCGCGTACGACCGGCGAAAATGCGGTACAGCTCGTCTTTTTCTTCGTACAGTAAATCGTGCTTACTGCTGCCTAGCACGTGGCGGAAGAATTTGTCCGTGCGTTTGGTGGTGGCGTCTTCCGTTGTGTAAAAGAGCGTTTTGTTATCTGTCGCCCAGGCGACCGAAGTTACACGCTCGGCAACTTTCTCACTGATCTTGCCGGTAGATAGATCCTTTATGAACAGGTCGTATTGCCGAAAGCCTGTCGTATCGGTTGAAAACGCCAACAGGTTCGAATTGTCGCTGATGTTGTACGCGCCCACGCTGAAGTAATCTTTGCCTTTGGCCATTTCGTTCATGTCAATTGTGACTTCTTCGGTGGCGGTCAGGCTGCCTTTTTTGCGGCAATAAATCGGATACTGTTTTCCTTGCTCGGTGCGCGTGTAATAAAAGTAATCGCCGTACCGGTATGGAACGTTTTCGTCCGTTTCCTTGAT
The DNA here is from genome assembly GCA_964639915.1 of uncultured Heliomicrobium sp. Taxonomy (GTDB): domain Bacteria; phylum Acidobacteriota; class Blastocatellia; order RBC074; family RBC074; genus RBC074. The sequence continues at coordinate 9,770 of CAZXHW010000115.1, read as the reverse complement.
GCGCGACAGCATTTCTTTGTACAGCGCATCCTGGAAGGTTTTCGTTCCGGCCATCATCGCGTTGGCGTAATCCTCTTCGGCTTTCACGTAAGCCAGCATGTCTTTGTCGGTTTTGGTCTTGTCGGCCAACCAGGCGTAATCGTCCGTGACGGTGTACCCGTGAATTTGAGTCGTTTTCGGGACTTTCTTTGCTACAGGTGGTTTTGGTGGTTGTTCTTGCGCAGACATAGTTCTTCCATTCAAAAAGATTACTGCCATCAGCCCTACGGCTGACATCAAAACTGCAAATCTCAGCTTCATTGTTCCCTCCGCTGTTGAAAAGTTATGAAATCAGACAAGCGAGAATACGTGGTTTGTGTGCCGATAGTTTTGCAGGAGATCGGGCAGATTGTAGCAAGTGACTGGCCATCTGTCAGTTTCGGCTTCGCGGAATCGAATATGTCACTGTGGCTTGCGCCACCGGATCAGCTTCGCCATCGGAAAACATTGTGACGTCGCCCACTGCCAGCCGCGCGCCGAGCTTCAGCAAACGGCATTCGGCAATCAAATCCTGTGGCGCGGGTTTGCGCAAAAAGTTGATATTCAGGCTGGTCGTTACAGCCAAGGCCACCGGCCCGATCATCGCCAATACAGCCAGATACATCGCCGTATCGGCCAGTGTCATCATCGCCGGGCCGGAAACCGTTCCGCCGGGACGCAACTGTCGCGGATGATGAAGCAAGCGAACGCGGACAAACTTTTCCTCGACGTTCTCCACGCGAAGCCCGAATGTATTCATTTCGGGAAAATGGGATTGCAGAAACGCTTCCAGATCGGTTGTGGTCATTACAGGCATCGGTTCACCTCCGGTTGAATTGGCCAGAAGATACAACAGCCCAGGTTTTTCGTCGCGCGCTTTCCCCCTTTGCGGTCATTCGTGTACACTCCGCGTTTCTTTTTCAAGCACGAACTTCGGCTGATGGTAGAGCAGGTTTTCCAACCTGCTCCTGTCAGTAGACTCGAATGATGCCTGTTACCACAATAGGTCATAGGCGGGATTCTGTGCAGGTTGGAAAACCTGCGCTACATTGTTTCAAGGAGTAGCCGATGGGCAACCGCGTGCGCGCCATTGTCGCCGGAGCGACAGGATATTCCGGGCGCGATCTGATCAAGTATTTGCTCAATCATCCGCAAATGGAATTGGTCGGAGCCTTCGCTTCGCGTTCCGGCGAAACCACGCCGCTCACCCAGATTCATCCCCAACTAACTGGGCTGACAAAGCTCCATTGCCAGCCGTTCGACGAAGCGGAAATTGCCCGGCTCGACGCGCAAGTCATCTTTCTGGGCACGCCGAACGAGTTTTCGCACGAAGTCACGCCCGCGCTGCTGGAAAGCGGCGCGACGGTGGTTGATCTGAGCGGGGCTTTTCGGCTGAAAGATGCTTCGCTGTATCCAAAGTATTACGGCTTTGAACACACGCGGCCTGATTTGCTGGAAAAAGCTGTATACGGATTGACCGAATTTGTCCGCGCAGAATTGCCCGGCGCGAAGTTGATTGCGAATCCGGGCTGTTACCCGACGACGGTGATTGTCCCGATGAAGCCGCTGCTGGATGCCGGATTGATTGACCGCAGCCAGACGATTATCAGCGATTCGAAATCCGGCGTTACCGGAGCAGGGAAGTCGCCGACCGCGGGCACGCACTTTGTCGAAGTCAGCGAAAGCTTCAAATCCTACAACGTCTTCAAACATCGTCACACGCCGGAAATCGCGCAAGGCTTAGGGATCGAAAATTCACCGACTTCGCTGATCTTCACACCGCACTTGCTGCCGATTAATCGAGGCATTCTTTCGACGATTTACGCTCGGCTAAATGCTGGCGTGACTCGCGCTGATTTATTTAGGGTCTGGCAGGAAACCTTTGCCGTTTCGCCGTTCGTCCGTGTTTTCGACGGTTCGCAGCTTCCGGAAATCAAGTTTGTTGCCAATACGCCTTATTGCGACATTGGCTGCGCCGTGGACGAAGCTACAGGCCAACTGATCGTCGTTGCTGCCGAAGACAATTTGCTGAAAGGCGCAGCCAGCCAGGCGCTGCAAAACGCCAATCTGGCCTTCGGCTTTGACGAAGGAGCCGGGCTTCGATGAGCAGAACAGTCATTAAACTCGGCGGCAGCATTCTGATCAACGCAGAGCTTCGGCAAAAACTGGTTGCGCAAATTGCCGAGCTTCAGCGGGCTGGTCATGAATTGATTCTGGTTCACGGCGGAGGCAAACAGATTGCGGCATTGCTGGCGAAACTCGGTGTCGAATCTCTCTTTCACGATGGCTTGAGAGTCACGGACGCCGCTGCGCGCAACGTCGTTCAGATGGTTTTGGCCGGTCAGGTCGGCAAGGATTTGGTTGCGGAGCTTGCTCGCGTTGGCGTCAACGCTGCCAGCATCGCGGGTGGGGACGGCCAAAGCTTTCTGGCGGAAAAAATGAACGCCGAAGACGGAACCGATCTGGGATTTGTCGGGCGAATCATCAAAACGAACTCGACGCTGATTGATGCAATGCTCGCCGCCGCCGTGATGCCGGTAATTGCCTGTCTGGCGATGGGCGAAACCGACAAGGAGTATTACAACGTCAACGGAGATCAAATGGCGGCTTCGGTCGCTAGCGGATGTCAGGCAGAAACGTTGGTGTTTGTCACCGATGTTGGCGGAGTTCTGGATGGCGAAGGCACACAAATCGCCGAACTCAATCGAGCAGGCATCAACGAATTGATGACCAGCGGAGTCGCTTCAGGCGGAATGCGCCCGAAGCTCCGCGCTTGTGTCGAGGGTCTGGAAGCCGGCGTCAGGCGCATCCTCATCGTTGGCGCGGAGAAAGAAAATGTGCTGACGCGCGTTTTGCAGAATGGTGAACAACCGGGAACGACGATCAATCAATAAATGGCAATGAACGAATATATCTTTGTGTACGGAACGCTGCGGCCTTCGATGGCTCCGCCTGAAATGAAAGACATTGTTGGGCGATGGAAGCCTGCGGGTTCGGCGACGGTGCTGGGACAGCTTGTTGACCTTGGCGATTACACGGGAGCCGTGCTGGACGCCAATACGACTTCGCGCATTGTCGGCGAAGTATTCGAATTGCCGAACGATCCGGCGATGATTGCTACGTTGGATGAATACGAAGGCTTTGACGCAGACGAACCCGAAACCAGTTTATTTTGCCGCGTCAAAACCCAGGTCAAAATGGCCAGCGGCGGCAATCAACCTTGCTGGATGTATGTGTACAACCGCGAAGCTTCTGACCAGGCTTCGCGTACAGGTCGCGAAATCAGCAAACCAGCGGCTGCCGCAGCCGCAGCAGGCAAAGCCCAAAAGAAGTCATCTCGAAAAACGACAAAATCGGAGAAGGAATTGAACGAACAGACTCAAGAACAGGCTTTTACCCTTGAGCAGGCGCAAGGCCTGGAATCGCAATTTTTGATGCAAACCTATGCGCGCAATCCTGTGATGTTGGTACGCGCCAAAGGCTCAACGATTTACGACGCCAACGGCAAAGCGTATCTGGATTTCATTTCCGGTATCGGTGTCAACGTGCTCGGGTACGATCATCCGCGCGTTCGCCGCACGCTGCGCGAACAGGGTGATCTGCTGCACACATCGAATCTTTACTATCACCCCTTCCAAGGCCAATTGGCCGAACGACTGGCCAACGCTGCCGGAATGGCGCGCGTTTTTTTCTGCAACACAGGCACCGAAGCGAACGAAGGTGCATTGAAATTGGCTCGTGGATACCAATATCGACAAGGGCGCACCGAACAAACCGAGTTTGTGGCGTTGACCAATTCCTTTCACGGGCGCACCCTTGGAGCGCTTTCGATCACGGGACAGGAAAAATACCGCAAGCCGTTCGAGCCGCTGATTCCAGGTGTGCGCTTCATTGATCCGAACAATTGCGCCGACAATTTCGCTGAAGCGCGCGCGGCAATTACAGAACGCACCGCAGCCGTATTGATTGAAACCATTCAAGGCGAAAGCGGCGTTGTCGCCATTAGCGATGAGTTTTTGAAAGTGGTTCGCCAGCGTTGCGATGAAACCGGCGCATTGCTGGTTTTGGACGAAGTGCAATGTGGACTTGGAAGAACCGGAACGCTGTTCGCATTTGAGCATACATCAGTGAAACCAGATGTCTTGTGCGTTGCGAAACCGCTTGGTCTGGGAATTCCGCTTGGCGCGTTCATTGTGGCTGAAAAGTTTGTCGAAGGCTTGAAAGCCGGAGATCACGGAACGACCTTCGGTGGTGGGCCGCTGGCTTGCCGGTTAAGCCTGGAGTTTCTGCAAATGCTGGACGAAGAGCATTTGATGCAGCGCGTGACGGAGGTTGGCAACTTCTTCCGTAAAAAGCTGCGCCGATTGCAGCGCGAACTGCCGGGACCGATCAATGAAATTCGCGGAATGGGGTTGATGGTCGCGGCTGAACTGAATTTCAGCGGCAAGAATGTTGTGGCCAAGATGCTGGAACGTGGGTTTTTGATGAACTGCACGCACGACACCGTATTGCGATTTTTGCCGCCCTACATCATCAAGAAAGCGGAAATCACCGCGATGGTGACGGCCTTGGCAGAAGTTCTGGACGAAGAGGTAAAGGCTGCAGAAACTACTGCCTCCGCTTAATTTGGAGTTCTGTGATGAAGGCTTCACCGGTCATTGTGACAATGGCAATTTGTTTTGTCGTGTTTTTGCTGCTCATCGCTCTGGTCTTTTCCTGGGATAAATCGAACAATCTGCTGTTGGGAAGAGTCGAAGCCACAGTTGGTAGTCATACTGTAATCGTGACAGATTGTTATCGAACCAATGTTCCGCCGCCTGAAAATTTGGAAGCAACAGTTTATCGCTTCAAACCCTGCCGCGATGCTGACGTGGTGATTCGTGGTCCGGAATTAAGCGTAAATGGAAAAGAGTACGGGTTGATCAATCCCAGCGATACTGTGACTGTTGATCACGGCAAAGTGTTAATCAATGATCGGGAAGCGATTGTTGTGAGTAAGTAAATGGAAATCATTCGAAAAGCTAAAACTGCCGACGCCGTTCGGATTCATGAGTTGGTCAATCAATACGCCAAACAGGAACAAATGCTGCCGCGCACGATGCTCAGCATCTATGAAAACATCCGGGATTTTCATGTCGCAGAACTGGATGGCAAAGTCGTCGGCTGTTCGGGACTGCATTTCACCTGGGGAGATATGGCGGAAGTTCGTTCGCTGGCCGTGGACGAAGCGACCGGAAAACGCGGCATTGGCCGCAAGCTGGTCGAAGCAAATATTGCCGAAGCACGTGAACATGGACTGGTTCAGGTCTACGCATTTACATACGTGACGGAGTTTTTTGCCAAGCTTGGATTTCGTGTTGTAGCGCACGATTCCATGCCGCGCAAAGTCTGGATGGATTGCATCAATTGTCCGAAGTTTAATTGCTGTGATGAAGTCGCAATGGTGCTGGATTTGGTAGAAGGCGTGAATCCGGAACCTTTTGATGTCAGCCAGGTAAATATTCCAGTAGTACGGATTGAAAAGCGTGTTGGTTAAATCCCCAACATAGAGAACTTACGCAACTCAAGAAAGGAGCTTTCTATGATCCGAAGCATTCGATTCACTCCCGTTTTGCTGGCACTGCTGGCTGGCTTTGTGGTGATAGTGTCCTCTCAGACGCCGTCCATGCCGCCCGATCGCAAGGCCTATACCGATGCGAACAAAATCAAAGAGCCAGACAAGAAAATCGCTGCACTGGAAAAATTCATCGCCGACTTTCCGAAAAGCACTTCAGTCTATACCGCGCATCAAGGGATTTTCAGCACTCTGGTCAAAAACTTTCCTGACCAAAAAGAGAAAATCCTGCAACACGGAAATCTGGCCGTCGAAAAAGCTCAGGATTTTTCAAAGCCTTTTGTTTACAGCGACCTGGCAAACACTCTGACGGATGCCGGAATCATGCTGGATGATGCGGAAAAGTTTGCCAGCAAAGGACTGGCCGCGACAGAAGAAGAGTTGTTGAAACAAGCCAAGTCGCGCAAATCCGGGTATTACGCGACGCTTGGACGTGTTTATCTAAAACAGGGAAAGCTGAAAGAAGCAGAACAAAATCTGAAGCAGGCGCGGGAATTCAATCCCACCAGCAGTGTTGCATTGACAGGTTTGGCCGAGCTGTACACCAAGCAGGGTAATGAAAAGTTGGCATTGGAAACCTATTCCGCTGCTGCCGTTTCCGGAAAAATGTCTGCTGACGCGCGGAAACAGTTCGAAACCTTGTACAGCAAAGCAAACAACGGGTCGCTAAAAGGGTTAGAAGAAAAGCTGGATACCGAATACCTGAAGCTAAATCCTCCGGCTGTTAAAACTGAACACTACAAACCGACGGAAAAACGTTCGAACCGAACGGCGTTGGCCGAAGTTTTCACTGGAGCGGGTTGTGGTCCCTGCGTAGCCGCTGACTTAGGCTTTGACGCGATGATGGAGCGATATAAACGGGATGAGTTAGTGGTTGTGATGTATCACGTTCACATTCCATTGCCCGATCCGATGACGAATCCGGCCACGACAGCGCGCAGCAAGTTTTATGCTGTTCCCGGTGTGCCCAGTTATGCGATGGATGGCAGATCCTCAACCGGTGGCGGCTCACGCGATATGACGCAAGGCTTTTACGACCGCGTCAATCCGGACGTTGAAAAGCTGCTGGAAACTCCGGCCAACGCTGACCTGAAGCTGGAAACCGCGATGGAAGGCCAGACGATCAAAGCCAAAGTCGCCATCAGCAACATCAAAAGCGATTCGGACAAATTGAAGCTGCACATCGTCCTGGCCGAAGAGAAGTTGCGCTATACAGGCGAAAACGGCGTGCGCTTCCATCCGATGGTGGTCCGGAGTGTCGCCGGTCCGGAATACGGCGGATTGCCGATTACCGTCAAAGAAGGCCAGACTCTGGATTGGAGCTTTGATTTGGCAGCCGTCGCCGCCGAAGCCAAAAAGCATCTGGACGAATACGAAAAAGAAGGGCATCGCGGAGATTCGTTCACGTTCAGCGAAAAGAAAGATCAAATTGATCCCAACACGCTCAGCGTGATTGCCTTCGTTCAGGACGAAAAGACCAAAGCTGTTCTGCAAACGGTTTCGATGAAGGTCAAACGGTCGGTTGCTTCCAATTGATAAGTCTGACGATGACGAAACGATTGATTCAATCTTTGTGGGCAGTGACGCTTGTAACAGTGCTCACTGCCTGCGTTTTGGCTCAGGACGATTCGCCGGGGAATCTGAACCCGGTGAAATGGTCTGCGAAGCCCGAAGCAACAAAGCCAGTCAAAATCGGCGAACAGTTCAGCATTCAACTGACTGCTGAGATTGAAGACGGCTGGCATCTGTATTCCACCGAAGAGATGCCGATGGGGCCAAAGCCCACGCGTATTGGCTTGGCTGCGAATCAGCCGTTTGAGATGCCTGATTCGGTTGAATCTCCAATGCCCAAAACGGCGTTTGACGAAAACTTTGGCATTAGCACGGAGTTTTACGAAGAATCAGCGACCTTTTCGTTGCCGGTTAAGGCGACTGAAAAGGCAGCTTCCGGAAAGCAAAAGGTTATAGTTCAGGTCAGATATCAAACCTGCACAGACAAACTTTGCTTGCCGCCGAAGCTGATTAAGCTGGAGGTTGAAGTCGAAGTCAAAACCGGAAAGTGAGTTTTGAAGTCCGGTTTTGAACGCTATTTTCCCGTAATCGGACAGTTGGCTGATGTTTTTAAGCCGTAAGTCCAAGATTTTCTGGCCAATTTGCTTGGCACATAATTTGGAAAGGAAACGAAGAGAAGTTCCGGACGCTGACAATTGTTAATGATTTAGCTGCGAGCTTCGTTCTTCGGAAAAATGAGTAGCAAAAAACAGGAGTTACCCTCGGCAAGCACGCGAAAGGATTTTTCAGTCGCTTCGCCCAAAGGATTTCTGGCCGGAACGGCCAGTTGTGGTTTGAAAAAACGGGGCGGGGAAGATTTGGCAATTATCTTTTCAGAACGACCAGCAGTTGCGGCTGCGGTGTTCACGCAAAATCTGGTTGCTGCTGCGCCGGTATTGTTGTCACGGCAGCACTTACGCCAGCGAACTCATCGCGCAATCGTTGTCAATTCCGGCGGAGCCAATGCCTGTACCGGCGAAGAAGGATTGAATGACGCCCGGCAAATGGCAGCACTGGTCGCCGAATACTTTAATTGCGATGACGGACAAGTGCTGGTTGCTTCAACGGGTGTGATCGGCCAGCGGCTGGATATGACAAAGGTCGAATCCGGCGTGCGGGCTGCGACGGCGGAACTTTCGCGCGAACGCGGCTGGAACGTCGCCGAAGCGATCATGACCACAGACACGCGACCGAAACGCGCCAGCCGAAAGATCAAGCTGGGCGGCAAGGTGGTTACGATTGCCGGAGTGACCAAAGGCGCAGGGATGATTCATCCCAACATGGCGACGCTGCTGGCGTTTGTGACGACGGATGCGGCAATCACGAAATCAGCGCTTCAGGCTTCTTTGAAATTTGCGGTCAATCGCAGCTTCAACCGTGTTTCGGTGGATGGCGACACCTCAACGAATGACACGTTGATCATTTTGGCCAACTGCGCGGCGGAAAATTCGATGATTTCCAAAGCTTCAGGCGCGGACTTTGAGGCGTTCACGAAAGCGTTGACAGACGTTTGCAAAGATTTGGCAATGGAAGTCGCGCGCGACGGCGAAGGAGCCAATAAACTGGTCACCATTCACGTCCGCCGAGCGCCCAGTGAACGCGAAGCTGAAAAAATAGCTGTGACCGTTGCCACCAGTCCGCTCGTCAAGACTGCTATTGCCGGTGCTGATGCGAACTGGGGAAGAATTCTGGCTGCGGCAGGACGCAGCGGCGCCAAATTCGATGTTTCAAAAGTCGAAATCAAAATTGGCAATCTGACTGTAGCCCGAAACGGGCGCGGTTTGTCCTTTAGCGAAGAACGCGCACTGGAAATCCTAAAGCGCAATGAAGTGACCATCACTATTGATTTGCATCAAGGTGAGGCTGAAGTCACCGAATGGACCTGCGATATGACCGAAGGGTATATTCGCATCAATGCGGATTACAGAAGCTAACCTCTGAAATCCAAATTTCTTGCAACCGCTGTGGATTGCGGTTCGTAAGGAGCAAACGGCAAGTTACCGAAAACATTCGTTTTCAACGCAATTCAATCCGGAGAAGAGGAACAATGACCACGAAAAGCTTATGGGCTGCGGCCCGCCATTTTGCGAGCTTGAGCCTGGCAATGTGCTGTGCGGTAACAGCCGCGTTGCCTGCTCGCGCGCAAGATCCCGCGCCAACACAACCAACAGTTCAGCAACCAAGTCAGCCCACGGAGACGCAAGCCGGCCAGCAGGATCAACAAAAAGCGCCAGCCCCGACTTCACACCCAATTCCACAACGCACCATTGGCTTACAGCCCGGCAAAGTTGCGAATTGGACATTGCGCGATGCGATTCTTGCCGCGCTGGAAAACAACCCGGACATCGAAATTGAGCGCACGAATGTTCGTCAGGCGGGATTTGATCTGCTGTCTGCGGAAGGCGCATACGACCCGATCTCAACGCAGGGATTTTCATACCGCTCCACCAGCCAGCCGAATACGCGTCCGTTCAGCGCGCTCGGCACAGGCGTGACATCGTTGAATAGCAAATCCATTGTGTTCAACTTTGGGCATCAAGGATTGATCTATAAGACCGGTGGTAATTACCAGGTCAATTTTAACAAC